>CAMLNE010000046.1 GCA_946481265.1 uncultured Panacagrimonas sp.
GCTGCGTCAAGCGCAAGCTGCGTTCCCGCACAGCGGCGCGCTTCCAGCCGGATTCGCTGTGGCAGGATCGCCGGGTGTCCGAGCGATGTCGACGCGCCATCGTCGCGTGGCTTCGGAGCTGGCGCCGGCGGACCTGCAGCGGTCGATCGTCGCCACGTCGATACGCCGTCCGAGCGGGCGGCAATGCCCTGCCGGAGAAGCCAGACGTGAAACAAGCCAGCCCTGTGCCCGCCGGACCGTCGTTGATCGGCCATTCCGGCATGCGCGTGGAGCTCACCACCAGCGGCGCGATCCGTCGCTTCGATTGCGGCGACGTCGCGCTCGCGCTGTTTGTCGGAAACGAGGTCGAGGGCAGCGTCGGCAATCTCTACCTGCGCCGCCTCGGCGACGAGACGGCGTCCACGCCGCTGCTCGGGCCGTCGAGTCCCACGCGCCTGCGTCCGCAAGGCGCGGACGGCACCATCTGCGGACAGGGCGAATGGCGCGGGATCCGCTACACGCTCTGGCTGGCGCTGGCGAAGGATGCGCCCGCCTGGTTCTGGCGACTTCGCCTGGAGAACACGACCACCCGCGCACTGCGCCTGGATCTGAGCTACGCGCAGGACCTCGCGCTGGCCCCGTACGGGGCGGTCCGCATGAACGAGTTCTATGTCAGCCAGTATCTCGACCACACGGCCCTTGAGCATCCGCAGCGCGGGTTCGTCGTCGCCACGCGCCAGAACCAGCCGGTCGACGGCCGAATTCCCTGGAGCCTGATCGGCTCGCTGCGTGCGGGCGCCGCGTTTACGACCGACGCGCTGCAGTTTCACGGGCTGGCGACGCGAGCGCGTCGCACGCCGCCGGGCCTGTCCGACGAGCTTCCGAACCGGCGCCTGCAGCACGAGCATTCCCTGGTCGTGATCCGTGATGCGCCGATCGAGCTGGCAGCCAGCGCCGGCATCGACGCCGGCTTCTTCGGCGGCTACCAGGACCATCATCCGCTGGCCACGTCGGACGCCGACCTGCAGCGGGTGAGCGAGATCCTGTCGCTGCCCGAAGCGCGGCCCGCGAACCCGACCGAGGTCCCGGCCGCGACGGCCATCGCGGCCGGCTCGCCGGCTACGCTCTTCACCGACGCGCCGGTGCTGCGCGCGGCCGAACTCGATCCGGCGGCCTTGCAGGCGCTGTTTCCCGGTCCCTGGCGGCACTCCGAGCACGGCGCGAACGGCGAGCTGCTGTCGTTCTTCCACGGTGCCGCGCAGCATGTCGTGACTGCGGCCAAGGAGCGGGCCACGCTGCGGCCGCATGGCCATCTGCTGCGCACGGGACGGCACCTGACGCCCGACGAATCCTCGCTGACCTCCACCACCTGGATGGCCGGCGTCTTCCACTCGATGCTGACCCAGGGCCACGTCAGCATCAATCGCATGCTGTCGACCGTGCACAGCTATCTCGGCCTGCTGCGTACGCACGGCCAGCGCGTGTTCGTGGAGGTCGGGGGCAGCTGGCGGCTGCTGGACCTGCCCTCCGCGTACGAGATGTCGACCGGATCCTGCCGATGGATCTACCGGCACGATGGCGGGGAAATCCAGGTATCGGCCCGGGCGCACAGCGATCCGCACGCGCTCGAGATCGCCATCGACGTGACGGCCGGGCCGCCGCTGCGCTGCCTGCTGTCGCACCACGTCGCGCTCAATGGTGACGACGGCAGCACGCGCGGGCCGGCGCTGTGGCGGCAGGACGGCGAGGATGTCGTTGTCGTCGCCAGCAGGGATTCCGATGTCGGTCGCCGCTTTCCCGGCGGCGGCTTTCGCATCACGCCGGTCGGCGCGACGCGGTTCGAGACGGTCGGCGGCGACGAGCTCTTGTTCCTGGACGGCCGATCGCGCGAAGAGCCGTTCGTGTGCATCGTCACCGCCCCGGGCCGGCGGGTCGGCCTGCGCCTGCGCGGCGAGCTCATCGCCGGCAATGGCGCGGCACCGCTGGCAGTCGACACCGATGAGGCGCTGATTCCGCAACTTGCTCTCCAGGCGCCGACGACCAGCCCGCTGGCCGAGCCGCTGCTGCGCCTGGCGGACATCGCGCCCTGGTTCACCCACAACGCGCTGGTCCACTACCTGTCGCCGCGCGGCCTGGAGCAGTACTCGGGCGGCGGCTGGGGCACGCGCGACGTCACCCAGGGCCCGGTGGAGATGCTGCTCGCGCTGGATCGCATCGCTCCGCTGCGGGACCTGCTGCTGCGCGTGATGCGCACGCAGAACGCGGATGGAGACTGGCCGCAGTGGTTCATGTTCTTCGAGCGCGAGCGCGGCATCCGGCCGGGCGACTCGCACGGCGACATCGTGTTCTGGCCGCTGCTCGTGCTCGGCCAGTACCTCATCGCCTCGGGCGATGGCGATCTGCTGGACGCGCCGGTGCCGTTCTTCCAGGACGGCGAACAGGGCAGCGTGTGGGAACACGCGCAGCGCGCCCTGTCCGTCATCGACAAGCGTGTGATTGCCGGCACCGCCCTGCCCGCCTACGGGCATGGCGACTGGAACGATTCGCTGCAGCCGGCGGATCCGGTGATGCGCGAGCGGCTGTGCAGCGCCTGGACCGCGACGCTGCAGGTGCAGGCCCTGGGCACCCTCGCGCGCGGGCTGCGGGGTGTCGGTCGCGGCGCCGACGCCGATGCGCTCGAGCGGCGCGCGCACGGCGTGCGCGCGGATTTCCAGCGCCTGCTGATCGCGGACGGCGTACTGGCCGGGTACGCCCTGTTCGATGCGCACGGGACGCCGCAGTACCTGCTCCACCCCCGCGATACCCGCACCGGCGTGCGCTACAGCGCGCTGGCGATGATCCACGCGATCCTCGAGGACCTGTTCACGCCCGAGCAGACGCGCGAGCACCTGCACCTGCTCGAGACCCAGCTGAGCGGCCCCGATGGCGTGCGGCTGTTCGACCGTCCGCTGGCCTACCGCGGCGGCCCGCAGCAACGCTTCCAGCGCGCCGAGAGCGCGACCTATTTCGGCCGCGAGATCGGCCTGATGTACATGCACGCGCACCTGCGCTACGCCCAGGCGCTGGCGCATGTGGGCGATGCCGGGCGTTTCTTCCGCGCGCTGTGCCAGGTCAATCCCATCGGCATCCGCTCGATCGTCCCCAGCGCCACGCTGCGCCAGGCCAACTGCTACTACTCCAGCTCGGATGCCGCGTTCGAGGATCGCTACCAGGCGAGCGCCGAATACGAGCGGGTCGCGCGCGGAACCATCGCGCTCGATGGGGGTTGGCGCGTGTACTCCAGCGGCGCGGGCATCGCGCTGGGACTGATCCTGCGCCGCTTCCTGGGCGTCAGCGTGGAATGGGACCGCCTGAGCCTGGATCCGGTCATCCCGCCAGAGCTCGACGGCATGCGCGTCGATACGCAGCTGTTCGGTCGGCCGCTCCAGCTGCACTACGCGATTCGCGGTGCCGGCGCGGGCGTCCGCGGACTTTCGCTGAACGGCCAGCCGCTCGCGTTCTCCTCGGCCGCCAACCCGCATCGGCGCGGCGCCGCGCTGGTGGAACGCTCCCTGTTGGCGGATCGGCCTCTCGAGCAGGGGAATTTGCTGCAGATCGAGCTTGGCTAGGGCGACCCGGGCAAGGCGGCGGCGCCCGGCAGTTCGCCACGCTGCTTCGCGGCGCCGCGGGCGGTCGCGGCGGCTGGCGGTCGTCCCGCAGGCCGCGTGAGCCCTACGGCGAATCGCGCCAGTTGGCGTTGCGCTCCCAGAATTCCACGCTGCGCAGGTAGGCGGCGCGATCCAGCGCGACGCCGGACCCGCCCTGCCCGATGCCCAGGGCATTGCGCATCATCGTGATCGGCGCCATCGGGATTTCCTCCGGCTCCAGCGTGTAGAGACATCCGACGACGCCCCAGTCCGCACGGATCTTCTCGTCTTCCCTCTGCAACTGCTCGCGGCTGTACAGGATGGGGATCAGGTAGCGGGCCACGGGCGGCTGCACGCCCTCGAACCAGCGCACCAGGACCGGCAGTTCCGCCGGGCTGCGCGCCTCGTAGGCGGATCGCAGCCGATGACGGTTGTCGGACGTGACCGGAATCGTCAGGCAACGCGTGCTCGTCCAGTTGGCATGGACGTGGAGCTTGCAGAAGTCGGCGTATCCGTCGAGCACGGCCAGTGGCGCCTGCTCGTTCAGGTGGCGCTCGAAGGCGTCCGCGGAGCAGTCCTGGATCGTGTTGCCGCGGCTCTTCCTGGGGAACAGCCGGGCGCGGGCGAAGCCGGTCAGTTCGATGCTCATTCGCGGGTCGCTCGTGAAACGGCGGCGACCGCTTCAGGGCCGGATCGGCGCCGTCTCGAAAGGCGGCGCGTCGCCGGACGGCTCGGGAGTCGACGCGGCCGGCGCCGCTGCGCAGGCTGCGTCGGCCAGCTCGGCCAGCGGCTGGTCGCCCGCATAGCCGCAGTGCCGGTCGTCGCCCACGCACTGCACGATCTTCCGGCGCTCGTTGTCGCACACGACGGAGTACGCGATCGCCCCATGCTTGTCCGGCTCACCCAGGGGCGTGATCCGCGGCGCGGCCGCGAGCGCCATGGAACAGACGAGGATCGGGAAGGCCAGCAGCCGGGCCAGGCAGATGTTCATGGGCGGATCGGGCAGGGCGACGAACTCGTGTCGATCTTAGCCTGAGGCCGGCCACTGCCGGCCGCCGCGAAGGCCCGGCCAGCGGTTCAGTCGGGCCGCCGATCCAGGAACGTGTATCCGCCAAGCGTGGCGACAGGCCGGCACCGCCGACCCGTCCCCCGGACGCCGCGCTCAGATCACGCCAAAGGCCAGCATGGCGTCGGCAACGCGGCGGAAGGCGACGATGTTGGCACCGGCGACGTAGTTGCCCGGCGTGCCGAACTCGGCGGCGGTCTCGTAGCAGTCGTGGTGGATCCTGCAGATGATCTTGTGCAGGCGATCCTCGGTGTGTTCGAAACTCCAGGCGTCGCGGCTCGCGTTCTGCTGCATCTCCAGCGCCGAGGTCGCCACGCCGCCGGCATTGGCGGCCTTGCCCGGACCGTAGGCGATACCCGCTTCCTGGAACACCTTGATGCCCTCCGGCGTGGTCGGCATGTTGGCGCCTTCGGACACGGCGATGCAGCCGTTCGCGACCAGGCTGCGCGCGGACTCGCCGTCGAGCTCGTTCTGGGTCGCGCAGGGCAGCGCCACCTGGCAGGGAATCGTCCAGATGTTGCCCTTGTCGATGTAACGCGCCTCGCGATGGAATTCGACATAGTCGGAGATGCGCCGACGCTCCACTTCCTTGAGCCGCTTGACCGTGTCCAGCTGGATGCCGTCGGGATCGATGACGACGCCGTTGGAATCCGAGCAGGCGATGACGCGGGCACCCAGGGCATGCAGCTTCTCGATCGCATAGATCGCCACGTTGCCCGAGCCCGACACCACGCAGGTCTTGCCTTCCAGGCCGTTGCCGCGAACCTTGAGCATCTCCTCGGCGAAGAAGACCGCGCCGTAGCCGGTGGCCTCGCGCCGCACCAGGGCGCCGCCCCACTTCGGGCTCTTGCCGGTGAGCACGCCCGACTCGTACCGGTTGGTGATGCGCTTGTACTGGCCGAACAGGTAGCCGATCTCGCGCTGGCCCACGCCGATGTCGCCCGCGGGCACGTCCGTGAATTCGCCCAGGTGGCGATAGAGCTCGGTCATGAAGCTCTGGCAGAAGCGCATCACCTCGGAATCCGACTTGCCCTTGGGGTCGAAGTCCGAGCCGCCCTTGCCGCCGCCGATGGGCATGCCGGACAGCGCGTTCTTGAAGGTCTGCTCGAAGCCGAGGAACTTGATGGTTCCCAGCATCACCGAGGGGTGGAAGCGCAATCCGCCCTTGTACGGCCCGAGTGCACTGTTGAAGCCGACACGGAAACCCCGGTTGATCTGGACTTCGCCGCGATCGTCCTGCCAGGGCACGCGGAAGATGATCTGGCGTTCCGGCTCGCAGATGCGCTCCATGATCTTGTGCCGCGCATATTCCGGGTGCTTGGCCAGCACCTGCCCGAGCGTCTCGATGACCTCGCGGACCGCCTGGTGGAACTCGGCTTCGCCGGGATTGCGGCGGATGACGGAGGCGTAGATGAGGTTGATGTGGCTTTCGGTGTCTAGCATGTTCGCTCTGTCCTCGGAATCGGGAGGCGGGACCGTCCGGGACAAGCGTTCCCATGAAATATGGGCCGCACGCCCATTTTTGGAATGAGTCCGCACCAGCAGGGGGCGGATTTTAGTGCCTTCGGCGCGATCTGTGATTGCCGGCGTCGCGAACGACGTTTCTGCCGGCCCTCGAGCCGGGATTGCGCGTGCCGCCACCGCCGGCGCGGTGCCGCCGGGCAGCGCACAGCCCTGCTGCAGGGTCGATCCGATGCGGCCAGCACCGGCATCGCCATGGCGATGCCGGGCGCACTGCTCAACCCTTGCCGCAGGCGAGATTGGCTGGCACGGCGATGTCCATGAGCTTGGGACTCGGCAGCTGGAGCCCGTTCATGATCGCCGCGTATTCCTCCCGGGTCTTGCCGGCCAGGCGCGGGTTGCAGCGCTTCTCCTCGCCGATGCTCGATGCGGTCCATCCCTTGTAGTCGTGTCCCGGGTAGACGGTGGTGTCGTCGGGCAGGTGGAACAGCCGGTTCACGATCGAATCCCAGGACTTGTACGGATCACCGTTCTGGAAGTCGGTGCGGCCGCTGCCGCGGATCAGCAGCACATCGCCCGTGAACACCGCCCTGGGCCGCTCGGGACGGAGCACGAAGCTGAAGGATTCGTCGGTGTGACCCGGCGTGTAGAGCGCCTGCAGGCGCACGCCGTCCACGTCCAGCATCTCGCCGTCACGGATGTTCTGCGAGACGCACTGCGCCTTGGTGCGCTCGCCCATGATCGTGATGCAGCCGGTGCGGTCGCGCAGTTCGCCCAGTGCGGTGATGTGATCCGCGTGCGTGTGGGTGTCGATGGCGCGCACCAGCTTCAGGTCGAGGTCCGCGATCAGCTGCAGGTACTCGTCGGTGCGCTCGCGGACCGGATCGATGATCAGGGCCTCGCGCCCGAGGCCCGAGGCCAGCACGTAGGTATACGTGCCCGACACTGCGTCGAAGAGCTGGCGGAAGATCATGCGACGGGCAGGCTCGCGGCCGGAGCGCCGGGCTCCGCCTTCCGGGGAAGCCGGTCGCGCAGCCACATGCCGGCGATCATGGCGGCGACGAAGCCGAGCACCTCGGGCGTGCCGAAGGCGAGGTTCGCGATGGCCGGCCCCGGACACAGGCCGGCAATGCCCCAGCCGATCCCGAACAGGGCCGCGCCGCCCAGCAGCGGCGCATCCAGGTCCGAGCGGGTGGGCAGGAAGAAGCGCGATTCCAGCAGCGGCCGGCTGCTCCGTTTCAGCAACTGGAAGCTGGGCAGGGTGATGCACAGCGCACCGCCCATGACGAAGGCCAGCGAGGGATCCCAGCGTCCGGCCAGATCGAGGAAGCCGATCACCCGGGCCGGATCGGTCATGCCGCCCAGCAGCAGGCCCATGCCGAACACCGTGCCGGCGACCAGCGCGACCAGCGATCTCACGACCCGCTCCCGACGACGTGGCGCATCACGAACACGGTGGCGAAACCCGCGGCCATGAAGGTCATCGTTGCCAGGATGGATCGCCTCGACAGCCGCGCCATCCCGCAGACACCGTGTCCCGAGGTGCATCCGCCGCCCATGCGCGTGCCGAAGCCGACGACCAGGCCGGCGACGATCATGCCCGTCCAGCCGGTCTGCAGGGTCGCCACCGCCAGGTCGGGGCGGATCAGCGACATCAGCAGGGCGCCGAGCACCAGGCCCAGCAGGAACAGCCCGCGCCATGGCGTCTCCCCCCGCGGGTGGTCCAGCACCAGGGTGCCGAGCACGCCGCTGACCCCGGCGATACGGCCATTGAGCGCGAACAGCAGCGCGGCGGCGACGCCGATCATCGCGCCCCCGATGCCGGCGCGCGTCCACGCTGCGGGATCCACCATGATGTCCATCGCGTTCTCCTTGCCTGCGGGTCCGCACTACACTCGCCGCCTGCACCACCCGCCCGCGGCATCAATCCGCGCCGGGCATGCGACGACCAAAATGAGGATACACCATGGGGTATACGGCAAAGAAGAAGTCGCCGGCCAAGTCGGCGCCGGCCAAGGCCGCGCCGGGCAAGTCGGCACCGGCACGCACCGCGCGTCGCACGCCACCGGGCAACGGCCTGCACCAGCAGGAGGTCATGCACCGCCTGCGCCGGGTCGAGGGACAGATCCGCGGCGTGCTGGCGATGATCGAGAAGGACCAGCCCTGCGACGCCATCGCCCAGCAGCTGTCCGCCGCCCGCAAGGCGCTCGATCGCGCGTTCTACGAGATGATGGCCTGCAGTCTCGAGATGGAGATCGGCGAGGCGCAGAGTCCGAAGGCGCTGCGCGAGCGCATTGCGGAAAAGGCGCGCCTGCTGGCCAAGTACGCCTGACCCGCACGCCCGACGTGCAGCCCGATCCCGCCGTCCCGCCACACCCATCCCCAGAGGAGCCCCTGCAATGACCCAGCTCACCGACGTTCAACTTCCGTTCGGCGGATCGCCCGCACCCCAGCTGCTCACCGCCGGCCAGCCGACCGCCGATGATTTCAGGACCATGGCCGCCGCCGGCCTCAAGCACGTGGTCAACCTGCGACCGCCCGCCGAGGACGCCGGCTTCGACGAGGCCGCGCTCGCCGCCCAGCTCGGCCTGCGCTACACCCTGATCCCGGTCGCCGGTCCCGCCGACATCACCGAGGACAACGCACGCAAGCTCGACGCCGCGCTGGCGGCGGCGCCCGGCGAACCCACCCTGGTCCACTGCGCGAGCAGCAACCGCGTCGGGGCGCTGTTTGCGCTGCGCGCCGCCTGGGTGCAGGGCCGGTCGACGGAAGACGCCCTGGCCTTCGGCCGCACCGCCGGCCTGACCAAGATGGAACCGCTGGTGCAGCAGGTGCTCGCCTCCAAGGGCTGACCCACCGGGCGGCCCTGGCTGCCCCAGGGAAAATGCAGGGCGCGGCGCGCATGTGCGCCGCGCCCTGCCCGCTCCTGCGGTCGGGTTTGACAGCGATCATCGCTATGTAGGACGGTACATAGCGATACGCCCCTGCGGCCCGGACCGGATCTTCATGCCTGCGCTTTCGATCCTCCTGCTGATCCTGGCCCTTCTGCCGACGGCCGGCCGCGCCGAGGACCCGCTCCGCATCTACGCCGCGGCCAGCCTGGGCAACGCCCTCACCGACATCGCGGCGGCCTGGGAACAGGACGGACATGCGAAGGCGACACTGGTGTTCGCGGCATCCGCGACGGTAGCGCGGCAAGTCGCGGCCGGCGCCCCGGCGGATCTCTTCGCCTCGGCCGACCGCCGCTGGATGGACCATCTGGCCGCGCGCGGGAAGATCGTTGCCGCCAGCCGCGTCGACCTGCTCGGCAACGAGCTGGTGCTTATCGCGCCGCGCGGCCGCGGCCTTGCCGTGCGGATGGATCCCGCCTTCGACCTGCCCGGCGCCTTCGACGGCAGGCTGTGCGCCGGCGAGCCCGAAGTGGTGCCGGCGGGGACGTATGCGAAACAGGCCTTGATCCGATTCGGATGGTGGGACGCGCTGTCCTCGCGCCTGGTCGGCGTCGAGGACGTGCGCACCGCCCTGGCCTTCGTCGAGCGCGGCGAGTGCCCGCTCGGCGTGGTCTATGCCACGGATGCCGCGATCAGCGACAAGGTCGAGGTGGTCGGCCGCTTCCCTGCCGGCAGCCACGACGCCATCGTCTACCCGTTCGCGCGCGTGACCGGCGCACCGCCCGCGGCCGGTGCCTTCCTCGATCACCTGGGCTCCGATACGGCGCAGGCGATCTTCCGCAGGCACGGCTTCGTTCCGCTCCGGGAGTAGCCGCGCGTGATGCTGAGCCCCGACGAGTGGATTGCCCTGCGCCTGTCGGCGAGGGTCGCGCTGTGGGCGACCCTGCTGTCGCTGCCGCTGGGGATCGCCGTGGCCTGGTGGCTGGCGCGGCGCGACTTCCGCGGCAAGGTGCTGGCCGAGATGCTGGTGCAGCTGCCGATGGTGCTGCCGCCGGTGGTGCCGGGCTACCTGCTGCTGTTGTTGCTGGGCACGCAGGGGCCGCTCGGCGGATGGCTGCTGGAGCACTTTGGCATCCGCCTGGCCTTCGACTGGAAGGGCGCGGTGATCGCCTCGGCGGTGATGGCCTTCCCGCTGATGGTGCAGCCGGTGCGCCTGGCCTTCCGCATGATCGATCCCCGCCTCGAACAGGCCGCCGCCACGCTCGGCGCCCGGCCCTGGCGCGTCTGGCTGAGCGTCACGCTGCCGCTGGCCACACCCGGCATCCTGGCCGGTGCGGTGCTGTGCTTCAGCCGCAGCCTCGGCGAATTCGGCGCCACCATGGCCTTCGTCGGCAACATCCCGGGCCAGACGCGCACCCTGCCGCTGGCGATCTACTCCTACGCGCACATGCCCGGCGGCGAGGCCGCGGCCTGGCGCCTGGCCTGCCTGTCGATCCTGCTCGCCGCCGGCGCGCTGCTGATGGCCCATCTCGTCAGCCGGCGCGCCGAGCGCCGGCTCGGATACCTCGACCATGTCCAGCCTTGACCTCGACCTCGACTTCCGTCGCGGCGAATTCCGGCTGTCGGCGTGTGCACGCATCGAGGCCGGCACGACCGGCATCTGCGGCCCCTCGGGCTGCGGCAAGAGCACCCTGCTGGCGCTCATCGCCGGCCTGCTGCGCCCGCAGCGTGGCCACATCCGCTTCGGCGAACAGACGCTGGCCGACACCGGCGCCGGGCTCTTCGTACCCGCCTGGCGGCGTCACTTCGGCCTGGTGTTCCAGGACGGCCAGCTCTTTGCGCACCTGAGCGTGCGCGACAACCTGCTGTACGGCTGGCGTCGCCTGCAGCCGGCCCAGCGGCGCTTCGAACTAGGGCAGGTGACGCAGCTGCTGGAGATTGAATCGATGCTCGATCGCAGGCCGGCGCAGCTGTCCGGCGGCCAGCGCTCGCGCGTTGCGCTGGGCCGCGCCCTGCTCTACTCGCCGCGCCTGCTGCTGCTCGACGAGCCGCTGTCGGCGCTGGACGAACGTCTCAGGCAGCAGATCCTCCCCTTCCTCAGGCGCGTGGCCGAGCACACGCGCATCCCGATGCTGTACGTGTCGCACGCGATGTCGGAGGTGGAGTACCTGGCCGATCGCGTGCTGCGCATGGAGGACGGCCGCCTGGTGTCCTAGCCCGCATTTCTCACAGGTCGCCGGAGAATCCGCTTCAATCTACTGAATCTGAGTGCGATGTTCGGGCTGCGCGCCGGAAACAGAGTGTCGCCTGGATTCTCCGGCTGGATCGGCGCTGGCCTGTCTGCGGCGCGCATCGCTTGGGACTCACTCACCCCATAGAACCACTATGGGGTTCGCTGCGTCCCGGCGCGCTGCACGTCCTCAACGCACGGCCATCGCTCGATCCCCCTGTGAGAAATGCGCGCTAGGACGGCAATCAAAAGCGGCGCAAGGCCCGCGTCTGCCCTTTGCGTCGCGGCGCGATGCGTCGCACGCACGGCACGCGCTGCACAGCCGATGGCGCATCGCGCCTGCAGCCGCCTTTCCCGGTCCGGCCCTCCGAGCCGTCGCGCCCCTACATCGGCACGGCGAGGATGACGCTGGAGGCCTTGAAGACCGCGTTCGCAGGCCGGCCCACGGCCAGGCGCAGGGACTTCACGGACGCGTTGGCCACCACCGCGACGAGCGTGGCGCCGCCGGCAAGCTGCAGTTCCACCTCGGTGTCGATCGCATCGCGCGTGATGCGACCGACCGTGCCGGCCAGGCGATTGTGCGCGGCCAGCCGCGTCGATGCCGCGGCGCGATCGGTGGCCAGGATGATCCACGAGGCCTTGATCAGCGCGATCGCCTCGCCGTTCTTCTTCAGGCCCAGTGCGCGCGTGCTCTGCCGGGTGATGGTCGCGACGATGCGCTCACCGCCGGGAAGTGCGAGTTCCACCTCGTCGTTGACCGTGCCGCGGACGATGCGCGCGATGCGACCGGCGAAGTGGTTGCGCGCGCTGGTCAGCAGCGTCATGCGTCCGAGGGTGGCGATGTCGGCGTGATCACCAACCTGCCGGTTGAGGCGCTGCACGAAGCGCTCGCTGTGCGCCTCGACCGCGCGGAAGGTGCGCACCAGGCTGCGGCCCTGCGCGGTGAGCCGGGTTCCGCCGCCGCCCCTGCCGCCGGCGCTGCGTTCCACCAGCGGTGCTTCGGACAGGTTGCTCATCGTCGCGATGGCGTCCCAGGCCGCCTTGTAGCTCAGGCCGACCGCCTTGGCCGCAGCGGTGATCGATCGCTCCGACTCCAGGCTGCCGAGCAGGTCCATCCAGCGCTTGCGGAACGGCGCGCCCGCACCCGGGCGGATGCTCAGCTGGGCTTCGAGCTTCGGCCCGGAAACCACGCCGTGCAGGCGCTCAGGCCGCGACCGCCACGCCGCGCGTCACCCACACCAGGGGCCGGGGGCCCTTGAGGTAGTGCGATTCGATCTCGCGCGTGGTGAAGCCACCGGCGCTCAGCATGCTGCGCACGTCGCGGTTCAGGTGGCAGCCGCCGGCGATCGGCTTCCACCAGGGCGTGAGCCGGTCCTGCCAGTTCTGCACGGACTCCTCCGGTGCGCGGCCGTGCTCGCAGAACAGCAGCTCGCCGCCCGGCTTGAGCACGCGGCGCATTTCCCGCAGCGCCTTGATCGGATCGGGAATCGTGCACAGCGTGAAGGTACAGACCACGGTGTCGTAGCTCGCATCCGGCGCGGGGATGGCCTCTGCCGAGAGCGTGAGCAGTTCGACGTCCAGCCCGACCTCGCGCGCCCGGCGCACGGCCTTGGGGTTCATCTGCTCGGCCGGGTCCAGGCCCTGCAGGGAGACGAGCCTGCCGCGATCGTAGAACTCCAGGTTGCGGCCGGTGCCGATGCCGATCTCCAGCACCCGGCCCTGCGCGCGCGGAATCAGCGCTTCGCGCTCCCGGCGGATGTCCTTCATGCCGCAGCAGGCATCGATCAGCAGCGGCATCAGATAGCGATCGTAAAGATTCAAGATATGTCCCCGTCGTGAGCGGTCATTCTAGTGGCAGGCGCCGGAGATCCCGCGTGGGAATCGCCGGCCGGATGGGCGGCGGGCAAGTTCCGGGAGCGGAACCTGCGGACGCCGGCCCGGGCTGAAATCTACCGGAGGAGCGCATGAGCCAAGCCACACTCGATCCCATAGAGGCCCTGACGCCGCCGGCCGATCGCGCCTGGATCCGCGCCTACTTCGCGTCCGCGCCCGTCGAGTTCCTGCACCGGCGCGCGCCGGCCGAACTGCGCGACATCGCACTGGCCCATCGCGCCCAGTTCCGCCAGCGCGACGTGCGTCGCGACGAGGTGTGGATCGGTGACGGCCCGGCGGCCGGCCTGCTGCAGCTTCGCACCTGCATGGCCGACCGCCCCTTCCTGGTGGACACCGCGCTGATGGTGCTGCGCGAGCGCGGCTTCGCGGTCGAAGGCCTGCTGCACCCGGTGCTGCACGTGCGCCGCGATGCCGACGGCCGAATGCGGAATGCCGTGCCCGCGCTCGAGCGCGAGGGAGCGGCGGCCGATGCACCGCTCGAATCCTGGATCGCCCTGGATTTCGAGGGCACGGCGGATGCGGCCAGCCGCGCCGACCTGCGGGCGCGGCTCGAGGCGCGCTTCGCCCAGCTGCGCATTGCCGTCGACGACTATCCGCAGATGCGCAGGCGCCTGCACGACCTGATCGAGACGCTGTCGCATCCGCCGCCCGGCATCGATGCCGATGAAATCGCGGAGAGCCGCGCGTTCCTGGACTGGCTCGATGCGCATCGATTCACCTTCATGGCCTCGTCGGAATCACGCACGGCGGCGCGACCGGACGGACGCCCGTGCTTCGAGCCGCTGCCCGCGCAGGGCCTGGGACTGGCCCGCGAGGGCGGCGCCCTGGCCGATACCGACGCCCTGATCGCACCGCGCGAGGAGCTCGACCGCTACGCCGACTCCGCGCGCGTGATCGTGGTGACCAAGTCCCTGCAGCGCGCGCCGATCCGCCACGACGAGCCGCTGGACGTGGTCAGCGTCAAGCATTTCGACGCCGACGGACACGTCATCGGCCTGACCCGCTTCGTCGGCCTGTTCGCTCTGGCCGCCTACCAGGAGGCGCCCTGGGCGATCCCGCTGGTGCGGCGCAAGTGCGAGCGTGTGCTCGACGCCTCGCGCCTGGACCCGGGCAGCTACAGCGGCAAGGCGCTGCGCGAGATCCTCGGCGGCTATCCGCGCGACGAACTGTTCCAGTCCAGCGAGACCGAGCTGCTGCAGACCTGCCTGGGCATCCATGCCCTGCGCGAGCGCCAGCACCTGCGCCTGTTCCTGCGCCGGGATCGCTACGGACGCTTCTTCTCCGCGCTGGTCTACCTGCCACGTGAGCGCTACTCGCGCGAGATGCGCGATCGCATCGGCCAGGAACTGCTGCAGGCCTGCGGTGCGCAATCGCTCGAGCGCAGCGTCGAGTTCCTGCGTGGCGGCTTCGCGCGCCTGCATATGCAGCTGCGCACGCCACCCGGCACCGTGCTGGCGAGGCCGGTCGAGGAGATCGAGCAGCGCCTGCTGCGCGCCACGCGGCCGTTCCGCGACCAGCTCCGGGCCGCCCTGCGCGACCTCGACATGGCGGACAGCGATGCGCTCGCGCAGCGCTTCGGCGAGGCGTTCACCCCGGCCTACCTGGAGCGCAACGCGCCATCCGAGGCGGCGGCGGACGTCGGCCACCTGGCGCGGCTCGACGCGCAGCGGCCGGTGCGTGTCGCCCTGCTGCCGGGCGTGCCGCACGCGCGTCTCAAGCTGTTCTGCCTGGGCGAGCCGCGCGCCCTGTCCGACGTGCTGCCGGTGCTGGAGAACTTCGGCCTGCGCACGCTGCGCCTGGATCCCGAGCCGGTGCGACCGGCCATCGGCGGGATCCTGTGGGTACAGGAATTCGATGTCGAGACGCCGACCGGCAGTTCGCCGGACGGCGCGCGCGAGGTCGAGCAGCTGCTGCCCCAGGTGCTCGCCGGCGCTGCCGAGGACGATGGTCTGAATCGCCTGGTGCTCGCCGCCGGCCTGCGTGCACGGCAGGTCGTGCTGCTGCGCGTGCTGGCGCGCTACACCAACCAGATCGGCCTGCCCTACGGACGCGCCGACATCGAGCGCAGCGTGGCCGGTGCGGCCGGGGTGGCCTGCCGCCTGGTGCGCCTGTTCGAGATCCGTTTCGATCCTGCCGTCGAGGCCGCCTCGCGCGTGGCGCAGGAGCGCGAGGCCACCACCGCGCTCGACACCGCGCTCGACGCGGTGAACGGCCTGGACGCGGACCGCGTGCTGCGCGCACTGGCCTCGGTGGTGCGTGCCGGCCTGCGCACGAACTTCTGGCAGCGCGACCGCGCCGGCCAGCCAAAGCCCTGGATCAGTCTCAAGCTCGATCCGGCCAGGATTCCCGAGCTGCCGCGGCCACGGCCGGCGTTCGAGATCTGGGTGTACTCGCCGCGGGTCGAAGGCGTGCACCTGCGGGGCGGACGCGTCGCGCGCGGCGGCCTGCGCTGGTCGGACCGCAGCGAGGATTTCCGCACCGAGGTGCTGGGCCTGATGAAGGCGCAGCAGGTCAAGAACGTGGTGATCGTGCCGGTCGGCGCCAAGGGTGGCTTCGTGGTCAAGCGCGCACCCCCGCCGTCCGAGCGCGGTGCCTGGATGGCGCACGGCGTGGCCGCCTACCAGACCTTCCTGCGCGGCCTGCTCGACCTGACCGACAACCGCGTGGGCGAGCGCATCGAGCCCCCCGCGGACACCGTGCGCCACGACGGCGACGATCCCTACCTCGTGGTCGCGGCGGACAAGGGAACGTCGACGTTCTCCGACATCGCCAACGAGGTCGCCACCGAATATGGCTTCTGGCTCGGCGACGCCTTCGCCTCCGGCGGCTCGGCCGGCTACGACCACAAGAAGATGGGCATCACCGCGCGCGGTGGCTGGGAGAGCGTCAAGCGCCACTTCCGCGAGCTGGGCACGGACATCATGCACAGCGAGTTCACCGTGGTCGGCATCGGCGACATGTCGGGCGACGTGTTCGGCAACGGCATGCTGCTGTCGCCGCATATCCGCCTGGTCGCCGCCTTCGACCATCGCCACGTCTTCATCGACCCTACGCCGGACGCGGCGCGCAGCTTTGCCGAGCGCCAGCGCCTGTTCGAGCTGCCGCGCTCGTCCTGGGCCGACTACGACGTGTCGACGATCTCGCCCGGCGGCGGCGTGTATCCGCGCAGCGCCAAGCGCGTGAAGCTGTCGCCTGAAGCGGCCCGCGCGCTGGGCATCGAACCCGGGACGCTCACGCCCAGCGAACTGATCCGCGCCTGCCTGCGTGCGCCGGTGGACCTGCTGTGGAACGGCGGCATCGGGACCTGGGTGAAGGCCAGCGACGAGGGGCACGAGCAGGCACGCGACCGCGCCAACGATGCCCTGCGCGTGGATGGCCGCGAACTGCGCGCGCGCGTCGTGGGCGAGGGCGGCAACCTCGGCTTCACCCAGGCCGGGCGCGTCGAGTACGCGCTGCGCGGCGCCGACGGCCACGGCGGGCGCCTGAACACCGATGCGATCGACAACAGCGGCGGCGTGCACTCGTCGGACCGCGAGGTGAACATCAAGATCGCGCTCAACGAAGCGCTGCAGACAGGCCGGCTCGGCCGCGACGCGCGCGACCGCCTGCTGGCCGCGATGACCGAGGACGTCGTGCGCTTCGTGCTGCGCGACAACGCCGTGCAGTCCGGCGCGATCAGCCTGATCGAGTCGCAGGCCGCGCAGCGTCTGGACGATCACGTCGCCCTGATCCGCCGCCTGGAGCGCGAAGGACGCCTGGACCGCGTGCTCGAGGCCCTGCCCGACGACGAGGAACTGTTGCAGCGGCGCAGCACCGACAAGGGCCTGACGCGGCCGGAGATCGCGGTGCTGATGGCCTACGCCAAGATGGCGATCAACGATGCGGCGCTCGACAGCAGCCTGCCCGACGACCCCTACTTCGTCGACGCGCTGCTCGAGGACTTCCCGCCGGCCCTGGTCGAGCAGCATCGGCCCGCGCTGGTAGATCACCGCCTGCGCCGCGAGATCGTCGCCACCATCCTGTCCAACGACATCGTCAACCGCATGGGCGCCGCGTTCGCGCACCGCCTGTCCGAGGAC
>CAMLNE010000047.1 GCA_946481265.1 uncultured Panacagrimonas sp.
GCGACCATCGCCACGCCCAGCCGTTGCGGGAAGTCCTTCTGCCGCCACAGGTCGCCGATCCAGAACTGGAAGCGCTTGCGGAATTCGCTGCTCTCCTCGTAGTCGCCGCGCAGCAGGCCGTCGAGCATGCCTTCGGGCAGTTCGAGCCGCCGCACGTCCACGATCACGTGCTGCATCCTGCCGCACAGGAAGTCCCAGAAACCCACCGCGCCACCCGGGTAGGCGATGGTCACGTCGACCAGGTCGTGGAGCTTGTCGCCCATGGCCTCGAGCGCGAAGGCGAAGCCACCGGCCTTGGGTCGCAGCAGGTGGTGGTAGGGCGCCTTCTGGTTGACCTGCTTGGTCCTGGTGAAGCGCGTGCCCTCCAGGAAGTTGAGCACCAGCACCGGCTGGTTGCGGAATTTTTCGCAGGCCTTGCGCGTGGTCTGCAGGTCCTTGCCCTTGAGCGCGGGATTCCGCTTGATCTGCTCGGGCGTGGACCGCTTCATGAACGGATAGTCCAGGCCCCACCAGGCCAGGCCCAGCACCGGCACCCAGATCAGTTCCTGCTTGAGGAAGAACTTGAAGAAGGGTGCACGCCGTCCGAACGTGTGCATCAGCACGAAGATGTCGTTCCAGGTCTGGTGATTGGAACAGACCAGGTACTGGCCGTGCGGATTCAGGTCGACGTCCACGCGCAGATCCCACTCGATGCGCTGGAAGACATCGGAGAACAAGGTGTTGCACAGCGCCCAGGTCTGCGCGATCGCGGCCGCCAGCCGGGACAGCGCATCGCGCGCGGCGCGCCAGGGCATCAGCAGTTTCAGCACCACGACCAGGTACAGCGGCGTCGCCCAGAACACCGTGTTCACGGCCAGCAGCAGGCCCATGATCACGCCCTGCAGCGGCCCCGGCAGCAAGTGCAGCATCTCGTCTGATCTCCCCTTGGGTATGCAAAGCGTACGACTTGCGAAGCCGGGCGTGCGAAGCCGTGTCGCCCCGGTGCGCACGCCTGGCGCGCCGCACCCCGTGATGCCGCGGCGTGGATCCGGTCTACTTCTTCTTCGATGCCGGCGCGGCGGACTCGTCCGCGCGCAAGGCGCGGGCGGTGTCTTCCTCGCTCGCCTCGTGGGCCGACCAGTGCAGGTGCACGATCTTCCAGTCCTTCCCCTCCCGGCGCAGGATCGCCGTCTCCGCGCCGTCGAGCATGACCTTGCGCTCCGAGACGTCGATCAGCGTCTGCGTGGTGGAGATCACCCAGGCGACGTCGCCCGAGCCGCCGGACTGGCGACGCACGACGTGGCGCTCGGTGTCACGCGCGAAGGCGATGGCCTGGCCGAGCTGCTTGCGCACCCATTCGTCGCGCGAGGTCTCGGAAAAACCCTGCTCGTAGACCACCGCGTCGCGCGCGAGCAGCGACAGCACCTGGTCCGGCAGGTTGCGGCTCAACGCCTTGTGGAAGTCGTCGACGGCCTCCGACGGCGTGGTCGCCGCCGGCAGTGCGGGCGCCAGCGCCATCAGCGCCAGGCCGCACCAGCGCCGCAGGCGCCTCACGGTCCGCCCTCGGTGCCGGCACGGATCTGGCCGGTCTGGTCGATGAGGCGTACGCGGCTGTATTCGCCCGGCGGCAGCGCGACGATGACGCAGGGGCTGCTCGGCTCGGCCGAGGACCAGCGTCCCTGCACCGGCTCGAAGAACGTCGCCTTGAGCAGCAGGTCGCTGCCATCCAGGCCGGCCTGGCGACTGACCGCCAGCCCGTAGCCGCTGTTCGGCCGCTGCCCGAATTCGACCACCGCGTAGGGCGTCTCCTCCAGCGGCTTGCCGGTGAGGCTGGTCAGCTCGATGCCGCGGCCGGCCGCCCAGGCCTGCAGGCCCGCCAGGCCGGGCAGCACGCTCACCACCGATTCGCCACCGGCGGTGCCGCAGACATTGGCGCGCGCCGCTTCCTGGACCATCACCGCGTTCTCGCTGTCGAACCAGCCCGAGAAGTCGGGCGCACGCACCCAGGCGGGTTTGGTGCAGGCACAAAGCAGTGACGCTAGAAGGACCAGGAGAGGCAGTCGCATGGGACTCGGATCGATGGGTTCTGTGCGGCCGCCAAATCCGGCGGCCGATGCCCATTATCCACGCGGCTCCGGCAGGTGCCCACCCGCCGCCTCCACAGGGGCCACCGGCGTTTCCCGTTCGCGTTTTCCTGGCAAGGGCGTCCGCCGCGTGCGGTGCAGCGGCGCCGGGAAATGCAGGCTAGGCTTGCCGCATATGGTCACCGTCCCGCTTCCGCGCACGCCCGATCGCCGCCTGAGCCTGCAGGACCTGCTCGACGCCCTGCTCGCCGATGGCCTGATTTCCCCGGCGCAACGCGACGAGGTCGCCCAGCGCGTCGTCGATCCGGCACGCGACCGGCGCCATCCGCTCGAGATCCTCGCCAGCCTGGAATGGCCCGATCCGCGCAAGGCCGGTGCGAAGCTGGGGATCGATGCGCTCACGCAGTGGCTGGCGGCGCGTCATGGCCTGGGCTGGATGCGCATCGATCCGCTGTCGATCGACGTGGCCAAGGTCACCGCCGTGATGCCCTATGCCTACGCGGCGCGCGTTCGCGTGCTGCCGGTGAAGGTCACGCCGGCCGAGATCACCGTGGCCACCGCCGAACCGCTGGAGCGCGAGTGGGAGGCCGAGCTGGCCCGCATCGTCCCGCAGACGCTCAAGCGGGTGATCGCCAATCCCGTCGAGATCGAGCGCTACCTGGTGGAGTTCTATGCCCTGGCGCGCTCGGTCAAGGCGAGCAACGAGGAGCGGCGCCTGCTGCCCAGCGGATCGCAGAACCTCGAACAGCTCATGGAGCTGGGCCGCAAGGGCAAGCTCACCGCCGACGACCAGCACGTCGTCGCCATCGTCGACTGGCTGCTGTCCTACGCCTTCGAGTCGCGCGCCTCGGACATCCACCTCGAACCCCGTCGCGACACCAGCCTGGTGCGCTTTCGCATCGACGGCGTACTGCACGAGGTCTACCAGATGCCCACGGCGGTGATGATCGCCGTGACCAGCCGCATCAAGATCCTGTCGCGCATGGACGTGGCCGAGAAGCGCAAGCCGCAGGACGGCCGCATCAAGACCCGCTCGCCGGCCGGCAAGGAAGTCGAACTGCGCGCCTCCAGCCTGCCCACCGCGTTCGGCGAAAAGCTGGTCCTGCGCATCTTCGACCCCGAGGTGCTGGTGCGCGACTTCGCCGCACTCGGCTTCTCGGCGGCCGACGCCGATCGCTGGAACGACATGATCCGGGCGCCGCACGGGATCATCCTGGTCACCGGCCCCACCGGCTCGGGCAAGACCACCACCCTCTATACCAGTCTCAAGCAGCTCGCCACGTCCGAGGTCAACGTCTGCACGATCGAGGACCCGATCGAGCTGGTCGAGCCGGCGTTCAACCAGATGCAGGTGCAGCCGGGCATCGAGCTGACCTTCGCCAGCGGCGTGCGCGCCCTGCTGCGCCAGGATCCGGACATCATCATGATCGGCGAGATCCGCGACCTCGAGACCGCGGAGATCGCGATCCAGGCCGCGCTCACCGGCCACCTCGTGCTGTCCACGCTGCATACGAACGATGCGCCCAGCGCGATCACGCGCCTGCTCGACCTGGGCGTTCCGCCGTACCTGATCAAGGCCACCCTGCTCGGCGTGGTCGCGCAGCGCCTGGTGCGCCGGCTGTGTCCGCACTGCAAGCGGCCCGCCGCGAGCGACCCCGAGGCCTGGGCCGAGCTGGTCGGCGAGGATCGGCGCGTACCCATCCCGGCCGAGGTCCGCCAGCCGGTGGGCTGCCTGGAATGCCGCGAGACCGGTCATCTCGGCCGCCTGGGCCTGTACGAGATCATGCCGCTGAGCACCGGCGTCAAGCGCCTGATCGACCGCCAGACCGACATCGCCGACCTGCGCCGCCAGGCGCTGCGCGAAGGCATGGTGCCGTTGCGCGTGGCGGGAGCGATGAAGATCGCGGCCGGCGAGACCGACGTCGAGGAAGTGCTCGGTGCAACGCCCCTGGTGTCGCTGGACTGAAGCGCCGCCCGCTGCCGGGACCAGCCGGGCTGGGTCGGGGCGCATCCCACACATATTTTTTGCATTGCACGCAAGTCTGCCGCTGCACAAACCTGCCCGTTAAGCTGCGCGCCTCAGAAGGTGAGCGACGCCGTCATGAGCGTGGCCACGACAGCAAGAAGGCAGGTTCGCCATGTTCCAGCGGCTGATGCCCCGGGAGGGGCGATTCTTCACTTATTTCAACGAGCACGCCGAGCAGGTTGTGCTCGGCGCCGAGGAGCTGCAGGCGCTGATGCGCTCGGTCGATGAGCTCGACGAACGCAAGCGCAACATCGAGAACATCGAGCATCGGGCCGACAAGGTCACGATGGCGACGATGCAGCTGCTGCACCAGACCTTCATCACGCCGCTGGATCGCGACGAGATCCACCAGCTGATCACCAAGATGGACGACATCCTGGACCTGATGGAGGACGTCTCGCAGTGCATGTTCCTGTACGACATCCGCGAGGTGACCGACGAGGCGCGCGAGCTGGCCGATCTGTGCCTGACCAGCGCGCAGAAGGTGCAGGCCGCGGTCTCGGGGCTCAGCAACCTGAAGCACCCCAAGCACATCCTTCAACTCTGCAGCGAGATCGACCGGCTGGAAGGTGACTCCGACCGCGTCATGCGCGGCGCCATGGCCAAGCTCTTCCGCGTCGAGACCGATGCGATGCAGGTGCTGAAGATGAAGGAGATCTACCAGCTCCTGGAATCGGTCACGGATCGATGCCAGGACGTGTCGAACATCATCGAAGGCATCGTCATCGAGAACGCTTGATGTTGATCGGGATGGAGGTGCTGGTGCTGCTGATCGCGGTGGCACTGCTGTTCGATTTCATGAACGGGTTTCACGATGCCGCGAATTCCATTGCCACCATCGTCTCGACCGGCGCACTGTCGCCGCAGATGGCGATCGTGTGGGCGGCCTTCTTCAACTTCATCGCCTTCCTGTTCTTCGGCCTGCACGTGGCCGCCACCGTCGGCAAGGGAATCGTCGATCCCGACGTGATCGACACCTACGTGGTGTTCGGCGCACTGGTCGGCGCGATCAGCTGGAACGTGATCACCTGGTATTTCGGCATTCCCTCGAGCTCCTCGCACGCGCTGATCGGCGGCCTGGCTGGGGCGGCCATCGCCAAGGGCGGCACCGATACGCTGCTGACGGCCGGCTTCACGAAGGTGACGGTGGCGATCGTGCTGTCGCCGCTGTTCGGCTTCCTGTTCGGCGGCCTGCTGATGGTGGCCTGCGCCTGGCTGTTCCGCCGCACCCTGGCCAAGCGCGCCGAGCGCACCTTCAACCTCCTGCAGTTCGTGTCCGCAGCGCTCTACAGCCTGGGTCACGGCAGCAACGATGCACAGAAGACGATGGGCATCATCTGGCTGTTGCTGATCGTTTCCGGGGCGATCGGCAAGGAGGCGGACCTGCCGTTCTGGGTGGTGCTGGCCTGCCAGACGGCGATGGCCGCGGGCACGCTGTTCGGCGGCTGGCGCATCGTCAAGACCATGGGCCTGCGCATCACCAAGCTGCGCCCGGTCAGCGGCTTCTGCGCCTCGGCCAGCGGTGCAACCGCACTGTTCCTGGCCACCAGCCTGGGCGTGCCGGTCTCCACCACGCACACGATCACCGGATCGATCGTCGGCGTGGGCGCGGCACGGCGCTTCTCGGCGGTACGCTGGGGCGTGGCCGGCAACATCGTCTGGGCCTGGGTCTTCACCATCCCGGCATCGGCCTTCATCGCGGCGGTCGCCTGGGAGCTCACCCGGCTGGCGTTCTAGCCGCCCGGGCGGCGTGCATCGCGCGGGCCGCATGCTCGGCGGCGTATCCGCGCAACGCAGCGGACCGGCGCCCATCTGGACGCGGTTGCCGCCATTGGCCAGCATTGCCGGATGCCTGAACTCCCCGAAGTCGAAACGATCCGCCGCGGCATCGAGCCGCATGTGGTCGGCCGGCGCATCCACAAGGTCGTGGTCCGCGACGGACGGCTGCGCTGGCCGGTGCCGGTCGAGCTGCCGGCGCGGCTCGAAGGCCGGCGCGTGGAAAGCGCCGGGCGCCGCGCCAAGTACCTGGTGCTGCAACTCGACAACGGTGACCGCCTGCTGATCCACCTGGGCATGTCCGGACGGATCTGGGTGCTCGATCCGCGCGAACCGGTGATCAGGCACGACCACGTGGACTTCGAGCTCGACAGCGGGCAGCTGCTGCGCTTCCACGATCCGCGCCGCTTCGGTGCGGTGCTGCTGTGGGGAGCCGACGAGGCCGAGCACCTGCTGCTGCGTCATCTCGGGCCCGAACCCTTCGATCCGGCCTTCGACGGCGAGTACCTGTACCGGCGTTCGCGCGGCCGCACGGGCGCGGTGAAGAACTTCGTCATGGACGGCGGCATCGTGGTGGGCGCGGGCAACATCTATGCGTCCGAGGCGCTGTTTCGCGCCGGCATCCGGCCGGCACGCGCGGCCGGCCGGGTGTCGCGCGCGGAATACACGGCGCTCGCCGCGCATATCCGCGAGGTGCTCGGCGAGGCGATCGTGCAGGGCGGCACCACGCTGCGCGATTTCGCCGGCGCCAACGGCGAATCGGGCTATTTCCAGCAGGACCTGTACGTGTACGGCCGCGAGGGCCAGGCCTGCCGCCGCTGCGGCAGCGCCATCCGTCGACGCATCATCGGGCAGCGCTCGAGCTTCTTCTGCATGCACTGCCAGCGCTGACCCTTCCCACTTTCCCAGGACGCACGGCGCGGCGCCGGCACGGACCCCTCCATGACTTCTGCTTTCCCGAAACTCGGTGACTCGCTGCGCCTGCCCTGCGGCGCGGTGCTGCCCAACCGCCTGTGCAAGGCCGCGATGACCGAGGGGCTCGCCGATGAGCACCTGCGTGCCACGCCGCGTCACGACACGCTCTACCGCCGCTGGAGCGAGGGCGGCGCCGGGTTGCTGCTCACCGGCAACGTACAGGTGGACCGGCGCGTGCTCGAGCGGCCGGCCAATGTCGCCATCGACATGAGCGACAGCCTCACCCACGACGCCGAGGCACGCCAGCGCCTGTCGCGCTGGGCCCGCGCCGGCACCTCGGGCGGCAACCACCTGTGGATGCAGATCAACCATGCGGGACGCCAGTCCCCACGCTACGTCACCGCGCAGCCGCTGGCGCCCTCGGCGCAGCAGCTCGGCATGCTCGGCAACTTCGGCAGGCCGCGCGCACTGACCGAGGAGGAGATACACGACGTGATCGGCCGCTTCGCCCAGGTCGCGGTGATCGCACGCGACTGCGGTTTCACCGGCGTGCAGATCCACGCCGCGCATGGCTACCTGCTCAGCTCATTCCTGTCTCCGGTCACCAACCGCCGCGGCGATGCCTGGGGCGGCGAGCTGGCGAATCGCGCGCGCATCCTGCTCGAGACGCTGCGCGCGACGCGAAAGGCGGTCGGCGCGGATTTCCCGATCGGCATCAAGCTCAATTCCGACGACTTCCGCAAGGGTGGCTTCAGCAATGACGAATGCCTGCAGGTCGTGCGCTGGCTCAATGACGAATCGCTCGACCTGCTCGAACTTTCGGGCGGCAACTACGAGCAACCGGTGCTGATCGGCCACGTCGGCGATTCCAGTACCGCCGTTCCCGCGCGCCAGAGCACGCGGCGTCGCGAGGCCTATTTCCTCGACTACGCCGAACGCGTGCGTGCAGTGGCGACGATGCCGCTGATGGTGACGGGCGGCTTTCGCACGCTCGCCGGCATGCAGGAAGCGCTCGCCGACAAGGCTTGCGACGTGATCGGCATCGGCCGCCCGCTGTGCACGCACACCGACGTGGCGGGCGCCCTGCTGCGCGGCGAGACACGCGAACTGCCCGCTTTCGAACGCGACCTGGTGCTCGCACGCGACGGGATCTTTTCGCCCAAATCCCGGCTCACCGTGTTCCGTCAGCTCAACGCTTTCGGCGCGATGGGCTGGTATTACCTCAACCTGTTCCGCCTCGCCGACGGTCTCGGGCCGGACCTTCAGCGCGGCGTGCTGTCGGCGCTTTTCAGCTATCTCGCAAGCGAGTATTCCGCGGCTGCTCGCATGCATCGCGCACGACGTCGCAGCTGAGCAAGGCTTGATCAACCGGTCGGCGTGGCGTAGGGTACCGGCCCTCGTTTCGTCGTCGGCTAGCTTCTGCGGGTCTGGCGTCCATTCATGTGTATGCAATCGGAGCCCACGCCATGCTTCTGGCTACGGATCTCGACGGCACATTCCTCGGCGGCAGCGCCGCCGATCGACAGCAGCTCTACCAGCTCGTCGCCCGCCGTCCCGATATCAAGCTCGCCTACGTCACCGGTCGTGGTCTGGAGACCGTGCTGCCGCTGCTGGCGGATCCTTCTCTTCCTCAACCGGACTTCATCGTCTGCGACGTCGGCGCCACCGTGGTCGACGGCAATTCGCTGCATGCCATCCAGCCGCTGCAATCCGATATCGCCGCACGCTGGCCCGGCGATCAGCGCGTCGCGGAGGTGTTCGAACCGTTCGATGCCCTGCAGCGCCAGGCCACGCCGCAGGAGCGCCGCTGTTCTTATTTCTGCACCGCGGAAGCGATCACGCCGCCGATGCACGATGCGGCGCACACGCTCGGTTGTGAGCTGCTCTATTCCGCCGATCTCTACCTCGATGTGCTGCCGCAGGGTGTCAGCAAGGGCAGCACGCTCGTCGGCCTGGTGGAACACCTGGGCCTGGACCCCGACGACGTGCTCGTCGCCGGCGATACGCTCAACGATCTTTCGATGTTCGAGCAGGGCTTCAAGGGCGTCTGCGTGGGCGAGTCCGAGCCTGCGCTGATCGATCGCACGCAGAATCTTGCGCGGGTCCTGCACGCCACCGAGCCCGGCTGCGGCGGCATCCTCGAGGCCTTGAGCCACTTCGATTTCTTCAGCAAGCAGGACCTCGTCGCGATGCGCGAGGCGGTGCAGAAGCCGGGCGAATCCGAGCTGGTCGTGGTCTACCACCGGCTGCCGTACGAGGAGATCATCGAAGACGGACGCGTGGTCAGACGGCGACACACCTCGCCCAACGGCATCATTCCCACGCTGATGAGCCTGTTCTCGGGCGGAGAACGCGGTGCCTGGGTGGCATGGTCCACGCTCGATTCCAAGCGTGGCGCCACGTTCGAGGAGCGCACGGCGGTGGACGTCGAGCACTACCCGAACCTGATCACGGCGCGCGTACCGCTGTCCAAGGCGGACGTCGACGTCTTCTACAAGACGTTCTCGAAGGAAGCGTTCTGGCCGACCCTGCACACGTTCTGGGAACGCGCCCGCTTCCGCGAGGACCACTGGCAGGTGTTCCTGCGCGTCAACCGCACGTTCGCGCAGGCCGTGGCCCGCGAGGCGGCGCACGGTGCGACGGTGTGGATCCACGACTACAACCTGTGGATGGTGCCCGCCTACCTGCGCGAGCTGCGCACCGACCTGAAGATCGCGTTCTTCCACCACACCTATTTTCCGTCGGCCGACGTATTCAACGTCCTGCCCTGGCGCCGGCAGATCGTCGGCAGCCTGCTGCAGTGCGACTACGTCGCCTTCCACATCCCGCGGCAGGTCGAGAACTTCGTCGACGTGGCACGCGGCGTGATGCCGGTCAAGACGCTGGCGTTCGAGAGCTGCGCGCCGCGGTATCTCACCTATGGTTGCGCCGTCGGCCTCGAGACGATGACCTCCGCCATCGAGGTGCACGGCAGGACCGTGCGGCTGGGCGCGCACCCGGTGGGCCTGGACGTGGCGAAGATCGCCGAACTGCTCGAGCGCCCGCAGATCCGCGAGCAGATCGTGAAGCTGCGCAAGCAGCTCGGCACGCAGCGCATGATCCTGTCCGTCGAGCGGCTCGACTACACCAAGGGGATACTCGAGAAGCTGCTCGCCTACGAGGCACTGCTCGAGACGCGTCCGGAGCTTCACGGCGCCATCAAGATGATGGCGGTCTGCGTGCCGGCGGCCAAGGAGATGAAGGTCTACAACAGCCTGCAGACGCAGATCGACCAGGCGGTGGGCCGGATCAACGGGCGCTTCTGCCGGGTGGACTGGACGCCGCTGCAGTTCTTCTCCCGCCCGATTCCGTTCGAGGAGCTGATGGCCTACTACGCGGCCGCCTCGGTGATGTGGATCACGCCGCTGCGCGACGGCCTGAACCTGGTCAGCAAGGAGTTCGCGGCCGTGCAGGGACTGACCGGTGGAAAGGGCGTGCTGGTGCTGTCCGAATTCGCGGGGGCGGCGGCCGAACTCAAGGGCGCGATGCTCACCAACCCGCATGATCCCGCCGACCTGCTCGCCGTGATCAGCGCCGCGATCGACATGGACGAGACCGAATCGGGGCAGCGCCTGCAGATGCTGTACGACACCGTCTGCCACAACGACATCACGCGCTGGAGCCGCGACTTCCTGGCCGCGGTCGGATCCGAGTTCAGCGACGTGAACGGGCAGGCCGCGGCGTAACGGCCCCGCCGCTGCCCGGAGCCGATCCGGGCACGGCCATGAAGGAACCGGTGAAACCACCCCGGGCTGCGCCCGGGGTGCGGCAGCGACTCCGGTCAGCCGCGGAAGGTGAGCCAGCGCCTCGATTTCACGTCGACATAGCCCACCACGGTCTTCTTGAAGTTGAGGTCGACGAACAGGTCGCAGCGGAATTCGCCCTTGCGCCAGCACATCGCGACGCTGCTTTCGTTCGAGTACATCAGGTGGAAGACGCCGTCGAAGGCGGGGTAGTCGCAGCGAAACTCCATCAGCTTGAGCAGCCGGCGCACGACCGGCTGCCTGACCGCCTCGTCCACCTCCTCCATCGAGTAGCGATGCCGGTTGATGTCCCGCGATTCGCCCGTCTGCGCAAGCAGCTCGTGGTTGTTGGTGCCCGCCAGCAGACCCACGTAGTAGACCTGCGGCGTACCCGGCGCAAAGAACTGGACCGCACGTGCCGCGATGTAGGCGTCGTCGTTGCGCCGCAGCGCGTCGTAGTAGGTGCAGGTCAGCTGATAGATGGCGCCCACGCTGTGTACGTTCGCCGCCGAGCGCCGCAGGATCGGGTCGGCGCTGCGCGCCGAGACGTTGTCGATCAGTGCCTGGATCTCGTTCTTGGGCAGAACGCCCTCGACGTCGGGGATGCAGATGCCGTCGTGGGTGTCCAGCACCGTGATCTGGTTGCGCGGGCACATGCGCAGCCACTGCTTGAGATAGGTGCTGTTGGCATCCAGCAGCGAGTACAGCAGCAGCGGCGGCAGCGCGAAGGCATAGGGATGCATGCCGTGCAGCGCGATGGCGTACTGGTAGCTCGAGTGATCGTGCACCTCGGGCAGGGTCTCGACGCCGTACTCCTGCGCGACGCCGTTGATCCATTTCAGGATGTCGTAGACGTCGGGCTCCACCAGGAAGCAGCTCGTGCCGATCTTCTTGGTGGTGTAGCCAAAGGCGTCGAGCCGCAGCAGCTTGACCCCGCGCGCCGACAGGAACTTGATGTAGTCCTCCATCAGCGCATAGGTCTTGGGCGAGTTGTAGTTCAGGTCGATCTGCGCCTCGGTGAACGTGCACCAGACGCGGTCGCTGGTGCCATCGGCGAAGGTCACCTCGCGGAACGGCTCCTTCTCCTTGCGGATGTGGATCTTCGCCAGGTCGTCCGGCGTGATCGGCCCGAGCGAGTCGACGTGCACGAACAGATCCGCGTGTTCGGACTTGTGTCCCTTGGCCAGGAAATCCTTGAACTCCTCGGACTCGTCCGAGATGTGGTTCAGCGTCAGGTCCAGGCAGAGGTCGTAGCGCGAGGAGATCCGCTCCACGTCCTCCCAGGTGCCGTAGCGCGGATCGATCTCCTTGTGCGTGAGCGGCGAAAAGCCGCCGTCCGCGTTCGACGGATAGGGCGGCAGGATGTGCACGCCCCCGAGGGCCTTGGCGAAATGCCGGTCCATCAGCGTGCAGAGATCGGCGAGGTTGTCGCCCATGCGGTCCGGGTAGGCGATGAGCTGGATCTGGTTTCGCAGGGACATGTCGGAAAGGGAAAGCGGAAGAAATGGAGAGCGGCCCGGATGGCGAGCCTCCTCGGGATGCTACCCCCGTTCGGCCAATGGGTTCGCGGCGCGACGGACATCATTCAGAATGCGTGCCCGACACTTTGGTTCGATGCGCCATGACGATTCTCGGCACTCCCCTGTCCTCCGGCTCAACCCGCGTGCTCCTGCTCGGCTCCGGCGAACTCGGCAAGGAGGTGGTGATCGAGCTGCAGCGCCTGGGCGTCGAATGCGTGGCGGTGGACCGATACCCGGATGCGCCGGCCATGCAGGTCGCGCATCGCAGCCACGTCGTGCCCATGCTGGACGGCGCGGCGCTGCGTCGCGTGATCGAGGAGGAAGGTCCACACCTGGTGGTGCCGGAGATCGAGGCCATCCATACGCCCACGCTGCTGGAGCTGGAGGCCGAGGGCCGCACCGTGGTGCCCACGGCGCGGGCCGCGCGCCTGACCATGGACCGCGAGGGCATCCGTCGGCTGGCGGCCGAGGAGCTGGGATTGCCGACCTCGCCCTACCGATTCGCGTCCAGCGAAGCGGAGTACCGGGCCGCGGTGGACGCCATCGGCCTGCCCTGCGTGGTCAAGCCGGTGATGTCGAGCTCGGGCAAGGGCCAGTCCACGGTCAAGACCTCCGAGGACGTCCAGAAAGCCTGGGACTACGCGCAGGCGGGCGGCCGCGCCGGACGGGGCACCGTCATCGTCGAGGGCTTCGTGGACTTCGACTACGAGATCACGATGCTGACCGTGCGCCACTGGCCCGGCCCACCGGGAACGCCGCTCGCCCCGGGTGAATCCGGCCAGACCAGCTTCTGTGCGCCGGTCGGCCACGTGCAGACCGACGGCGACTATCGCGAATCCTGGCAGCCGCACCCGATGTCGCCGGTGGCGCTGGAGAAGTCGCAGCAGATCGCCGAGCAGGTGACGCGCGCCCTGGGTGGCCGCGGGATGTTCGGCGTGGAGCTGTTCATCAAGGGTGACGAGGTGATCTTCAGCGAGGTCTCGCCGCGTCCGCACGACACCGGCCTGGTCACGCTGATCTCGCAGGACCTGTCGGAGTTCGCGCTGCATGCGCGCGCCATCCTGGGCCTGCCGATACCCAACATCCGTGCGCGCGGGCCGTTCGCGGCGTCCTGCGCGATCCTCTGCGAAGGCGATCGCGTGGCGCCGTCCTTCAGCGGCGCGGCCGAGGCCCTGGCCGAGCCGGACACCATGCTGCGCCTGTTCGGCAAGCCCGAGATCGTCGGCAAACGGCGCATGGGCGTGGCGCTGGCGCTGGGGCAGAGCATCGACGAGGCGCGCGCCAAGGCCAGGCGCGCAGCGGCCTGCATCGCAGTGGTGTGAGGGTCGCGCCGGCGTTGCAGCCCCAGGCCGGCCCGGCTGCTCGGCCGCATGGGAACGGATCGGGGAACAGCGGCCCACCGTTCACCATCCGCTGATCGCGCGCCGCCCCCGCCTTTCGGCCGCCTCGCCGGATTGCGCGCATACTCGCCGCGGGCTCGGCGATGAACTGCGCGCCGTGATCCCTGCAGACGCCTCCAGCATTGCAACCTGGCCGCCGACCCCGCAGCCATCGCATCATCCTGGAGGCCATCGTGGCCGCTCCCCCGACCTTGCTCCTCAGCGCGTTCAGCGGCGGAGGCTCCACCGCCCGCCACGGTGACTTCGTCGTCGTGAAGTTTCCCGCCTCGACCTTTGCGACCAGCGCATCGGACTATCAGCGCGTCCAGACCTGGGCCCGCGCACGCGGTTCGTCCGGCAGCGCCCCGCGCGATCGCACGGCGTTCGTCGAACGTTTCGAGACGCTGCTGGCGCGCAGCGGCGGCGGCATCGCCACCAAGGGCAGCCGATCTGCACTGCGCTCGATCGTCCGCGGCCTGAGCCTGGCCGGCCTGGTCATGGGCAATTGGTCGGTGCCACACAACATCGACGAGAGCATGGAAATGCCCAGACGCGACGCCACACCCGTGCCGCCGATCACCCGATAAGGCGGCTCCATTCGGGGGAAAAACGGGAGTCACGGAAAGCCGGCTGTCGCCCGGCGAACCTTCGCTGGCCGAACCACGGTACGCCGCCCGCATATCGGAGATCGTGCTGGCCTGCGAGACCCGCCGTGGCCGCCCAGAACACCGGGACCAGGGCCCCGCAGCGTGTTGCGCACGGTGCTGGCCGCCATGCGCCCAGCCTGATCCGGCCATCGCATCCGGCCACCGCAGCGACCCGGCGCCGTGCTGCCTGGCGGAGTCCGGCCCGCCCTCCCGGACACCCTCCGAATCCCGCGGTGGACCGTCGCCGCCGCTGGATTCCAGTGAAGTTTCACGCGCGGGCGCGTAGACTCCGCGCCCGTTTGATTACTTTTCAACCAGGGCAACCCCAGGCTGCCCCCTCCCCTCCATATGATCCAAAACCTGCGCAACATCGCCATCATCGCCCACGTCGACCACGGCAAGACCACGCTCGTCGACAAGCTCCTGCGTCAGTCCGGCACGCTGGACAAGCGCGAGGAACTGGGCGAACGGATCATGGATTCGAACGATCTGGAGCGCGAGCGCGGCATCACGATCCTGGCCAAGAACACCGCGCTGCGCTGGCTGGACCAGCGCACCGACATCACCTACCGCATCAATATCGTCGACACCCCGGGCCACGCCGACTTCGGCGGTGAGGTCGAGCGCGTACTGTCGATGGTCGATTCCGTGCTGCTGCTGGTGGACTCGGTCGACGGCCCCATGCCGCAGACCCGCTTCGTGACCCAGAAGGCCTTCGCCATGGGCCTGAACCCGATCGTGGTGCTGAACAAGATCGACCGCCACGGCGCCCGCGCGAACTGGGTGGTCGACCAGGTGTTCGACCTGTTCGACAAGCTCGGCGCCAATGAAAAGCAGCTCGACTTTCCCTTCATCTACGCCAGTGGATTGAACGGCTACGCCGGCGACAACCCCGACATCCGCGAAGGCAACATGGACGCGCTGTTCCAGGCCATCGTCGACAAGGTGCCGGCGCCGGGCGTGGAAATGGACGGCCCGTTCCAGATGCAGATCACCTCGCTGGCCTATTCGAGCTATGTCGGCGTGATCGGCACCGGTCGCATCAAGCGCGGCAGCATCAAGCCCAATTCGCCGGTCTCGGTCGTCGGCCGCGACGGCAAGGTCCGCATGGGCAGGGTGCTCCAGGTGCTCGGCTTCATGGGCCTGGACAAGGTGGAGGTCGCCGAGGCGCAGGCGGGCGACATCGTCGCGATCACCGGCATCGACGAGCTGGGCATTTCCGAGACCGTCTGCGACGCCAAGAATCCCGAGCAGCTCCCGACCCTGCAGGTCGACGAGCCGACCATGAGCATGATCTTCGAGGTGAACAAGTCCCCGTTCGCCGGCAAGGAAGGCAAGTTCGTCACCAGCCGCCAGATCAGCGAGCGCCTGCAGCGCGAACTGAAGACCAACGTGGCCCTGCGCGTCGAGCCGGGCGATTCACCCGACCAGCAGCGTGTCTCCGGCCGTGGCCTGCTGCACCTGGGCATCCTGCTCGAGAACATGCGCCGCGAGGGCTACGAGATCGCGGTATCGCGTCCGCAGGTCATCCTCAAGGAGATCGACGGGGTGATGTGCGAACCCTACGAGTCGCTGATCGCGGACGTCGAGGATAAGCACCAGGGTGGCGCCATCCAGGGCCTGGCCGAGCGTGGCGGCAAGATGCTCGACATGGTGCCGGACGGTCGCGGGCGCGTGCGCCTGAGCTACATGATCCCCTCGCGCGGACTGATCGGCTTCCAGACCGAGTTCATGTCCATGACCTCGGGCACCGGCCTGCTGTTCCACAACTTCGATCACTTCGGTCCGAAGGCGGAGAACACCGAGATCGGGCAGCGCCACAACGGCGTGATGATCTCCAACGACCAGGGTGAAACGCCGGCCTACGCGATCTTCAATCTGCAGGAACGCGGCAAGATGATGGTCGAGCCCGGACAGTCGGTCTACGAGGGCCAGATCGTCGGCATCCACTCGCGCGACAACGACCTGGTGGTCAATGCGCTGCGCGGGAAGAAGCTCACCAACATGCGCGCCTCGGGATCCGACGAGAACGTGCTGCTGGTGCCGCCAGTGAAGTTCTCGCTGGAACAGGCGCTGGAATTCATCAACGACGACGAGCTGGTGGAGCTGACGCCGGTGGCCATCCGCGTGCGCAAGAAGTTCCTCAAGGAACACGAGCGCAAGCGCGCCGACCGCGCTGACTGAGGATCCCTCACCTCCATCCGGAGGTCCACGGGCAGCTCCGTGCCGGCACGCCCGCTTGGCGCGGCGTGCGGGATGATGGCCGTTCAGTTCAGTTAAGAAGCGGTTCATAGCCGCGGCAGCAGCATCCGCTTCACTCTGAGGAGGAGGCGGCTTGCCATGAACAAACTTCGACTGCTGACGGGCGCTGCCCTGTTGAGCCTGGGAACCTACGCCGGTACGGCGACGGCCGGTGTCGACGTGCACATCGGCGTGGGCGTACCGGGTACCGTCTACTACGACGGCTGGGCGCCCAGCTACCACGAGCACTACTACTCGCCGCGACCGGTCTACCGCTACTACGAGACCTGGTCGACGCCGCGCCACGACCGGTGGGCCTATCACCACCCGCGTCACCATTACCGCGGTCACTACGATCACCGCGATCGTCATCACCGGCATCACCGCCACCATCGCAATCACCGCGACCACAAGTGGAGGGACAGCCACCGCCGGCGCTATCGCGACTGATCCCAGCCCCCCGCAGTCCCGCCTGCAGGGCGAGGCCAGCGAAGGAAAGCCGGGCCCGCAGCGATCGCTGCGGGCCTTTTTGATGCCTTCGCCTCCGAGCCGGGTCGGTCGACAGCATTCGCGCCAATTGGCGTGAAGCCCGCGAAGGAACAGCGGGAAGAGCCCGGAGGAATGGAAGCGGGCGTTGCCACCGTCGTGCGTTCCGCCGGACGTTCTCCCGCGGTTCCTCCCG
>CAMLNE010000048.1 GCA_946481265.1 uncultured Panacagrimonas sp.
GGCACGCAGCGCGCCGTGCCGGACCTGCGGCTGGCCAGCGATGCCCTGCCCCTGCGCCTGGACCAGGACGCGAACGGTTCGCGGCGCGTGGTCAAGGGCAGCACCATCGAGGCGCCGCAGTTGCGCCACACCGAGATCCTGGTCGCGCACCAGGTGATCCGCTTCGGCCAGACGGTCACCGAGGGTCGGTATGCGCCGCGACGCGTGCGCCTGCGCGCCAGCCGGCGGTCGCCGCAGGCCGAGTACGACGCCATCTTTGGCTGCCCGGTCGAATTCGAGGGCGTCGAGAGCGAGATCTGGTTCGACGCCAAGCTGCTCGACTACCGCTCTCCGCGCTCCAGTCCCGAACTGCTGCAGCTGCACGAGGAACACGCCGAGAAGCGCCTGACGACCCTCAAGCGGGAGGATCTGATCGAGCGGATCCGCGCGGTGTTCGCACAGCGCCTGGAGCTGGATCGCTGCGATCTCGAGCAGGTGTCGCGCGAGCTGGGCATCGCGCCGCGCCGGCTGCGTTTCGAGCTTGCCCGCGCCGGCACCAGCTTTTCGCAGGTGTTGGCCGATTTCCGCTTCGCACTGGCCCGCAAGCTGCTGGCGCGAACCAATGAGCCGGTCGAGGACATCGTCTATCTCACCGGCTTTTCGGAGCCCAGCACGTTCTACCGCGCCTTCAAGCGCTGGTCCGGGATGACGCCGGTGCAGTACCGCGAATCGCGGCGCAACCGTCCTGCACGCGGCGCCGAACCGACGGGCTAGTTGCCGCCCCGCAGCTGTCGTTGCGAGTCGGCCGGTCATTTTTTCGCCGGGCCGCATCGCGCCTTCTCGCCGCCGCACTAGCAGGGCGTGTCGTTGCGCCAGGCCGGCACGAGGATCCTTCGCCGACCCCTCGACGGATCTGCGGGCCTGAACATCAGCCAGCGCGATCACACGCCGGCTCGCCCAAGAGTCGCGGCGCCGTGATGCGGGCGATGCCGATGGCGGCGGACCACGAACCGACAGGCATTCGCTCTCCCAGCGCGATGTGATGGCGGCGCACTGGTTGGCCTGTCGGACACGCTGCGCTGACGCAATGCATCGTGGCGTGCCGAATGTCGCGGGATATAGTGCCGCCAGCGGTTTGCCCGATAACAACGCCGCACGACAATCCGACAACGCTCCAAGCGCACGCAGGAGAACAAGCATGAATGCATTCAATCCACGCCGTTGGGCGTTGGCAGCAATGGTGGCGGCGGCTCCCACCCTGACCTGGACCGGTGTGGCGAACGCCGATGCGCCGAGCGACCTGGGCGGCAAGCTGACCGCCATCGGTGCGGTCAAGGCTGGAAACGCCGATGGTTCGATCCCCGAATACACCGGCGGCAAGAATTTTCCGGAGGACATGAAGAGCTGGACGCCGGAGTACCTCGAGAGTCTGCGGACCAAGGACGTCAAGAAGCTCGAGGCCGAGTTCAAGAAGGCGATCAAGCCGGAACTGCTCAAGCCCTTCGACACCGTGACCAAGGCCAATCTGGCGAAATACCAGGACAAGCTCACGGACGGCCACAAGGCGCTGTTTGCCAAGTACCCGACGTACAAGATGCCGCTCTACAAGAGCGTGCGTACCGGCTTCTTCCCCAAGGAAATCGAAGAAGCCACCATCAAGAACGCGAGCACGGCCAAGCTCACCGGCACCGATCTGGTCACCGGGGCGTCCATCGGATTTCCGTTCCCGATCCCCAAGAGCGGAGCGGAGGTGATCTGGAACCACCGCATGAAATACCGCGGCAACGCGGTGACGCGGTTCAACAATCAGGCCATCGTCAAGCCGGACGGCAGCTTCCAGATCACCAAGCTGACCGAGAAGGTGAAGTTCAAGTACGCCAACTACAAGGATCCGGCCGGTCCCGACAACAAGTACCTGCTGATGTACCTGTCCGAGACGATCTCGCCGCCGCGTGTCGCTGGCCAGCTCACGCTCGCGCATGAGCTGATCGGTCCCGATGCCGGTTCGGGTCGCGCCGCCTGGATCTTCTCGCCGGGCCTGGGTCGCGTGAACCGGGCTCCCGACGTGGGCTACGACAACCCGGCGGTGGGCACGGACAACGAGCAGTACTTCGACCAGATCGACGTCTTCAACGGATCGCTCGACCGCTACGACTGGAAGTTGATCGGACGCAAGGAGATGTACATCCCGTACAACTCCTACCAGATCAACTCGCCGCTGGTGAAGTACAAGGATCTGCTCAAGCCCTTCCACGTCAACCAGGACGAGGCGCGTTACGAACTGCACCGCGTGTGGGTCGTGGAAGCCAACGTCAAGGCAGGCGTCCGGCACAACTTCGCCAAGCGCGTCTTCTATGTCGACGAGGACAGCTGGTCGATTGCGGGCGTGGACTGCTACGACGGGCGCGGCCAGCTGTGGAAGGTGCAGGAAGCGCATCTGATCACCGCGCCCTTCATCCCGACCGTCACCGGCTCGCCGGAGATCATCTACGACCTGCAGAGCACGCGTTACTTCGTCACCGCGCTGGCCAACGAAGACAAGATCACGGATTTCAGCGTGAGTTTCAGTGACAGGGATTTCGATCCTTCCGCGCTCAAGAAGAAGGCCCGCACCAAGTAAGGTTCGGCGACCTGCCGAAAAGCATCGAAACGCCGGGCGCTGCCCGGCGTTTTTTTTGAGGAGCGTCCTTGCGATCGACGGCCGCACGGTCGCTCCTGGCAAAGGGCGTGCAAGCGAAAGCCCTGCGCACCGGCGGGGCGAGGGGCAGTGCCTCTGTGCTTCGGGCCCTTCACTTCCTGGGACGCGCGGCGCCCCGTCGGGATGCCCCGCCCGAGGTCTGGAAGGGCTCCCGAGTCGGCAGGACATCGTTGGGCTCGCCGATGGAAATCGATAAGCTCGGGCCCTGATGCACTGGAATCGATCAGTGACGCAACGCCGGCCCGGAGTACGCGCGGCAGCGGCAGCCGGCGTGGCAGTGGTACTGCTTGCCGGCTGCTCGGGGCGCGCGCCACTGCGCCAGGCCGATGGCAGCCTGGCCTCCTGCGCCGAGGCGATCGACTGCGTGTCCTCGCAGGCGCAGGATCCGGCGGCCCGCATCGAACCCCTGCATTACGCCGGCTCGCGTGAGCAGGCGCACCGCCGCCTGCTGTCGATCCTGGCCGCGATGCCGCAGCTACGCCTGGTGGTGAACGTGCCGAACTACGTCCACGCGGAGGTGAAATCCCGCCTGCTGGGGCCGCTGGACGACATCGAGTTCCTGTTCTCGGCGCGCCAGCCGCGCATCGACATGCGTGCGGCCCGTCGCGGCGGCGCGCTCGCGTCGGGCGGCAACCGCGAACGCCTCGAGGCGATCCGCGCCGCCTTCCTCCGCGGCGCAGGCTGAAGCGCGGTCCTGCGCCTGCGCATCCCGCCAACGGCAAGCGGCGGACTGGGATCTCCTCACCGTGCCATTCAAGGCGCAGTGACGGTGATGCCGCCCGCTGCCGACCGCGCGTTGAACCCGCGGTCGTACATGCCCTCGCCGTAGGCCGGCGGCACCGTGAACGTGCCGGTGTTGGTGGCCTTGATGCGATAGACGATCTCCGAAAGGTCCGGGGTCACGCCGACATAGAACACGCTGCGATCCTCCCGGAAATCGGCAAATGAGATCTGCGCCCGGGTGCCGCTCTGGCAGATCGGGCAGGTCCAGGACGACCCGTCGCTGTCGCCGGCTTCCTCTGCCTCGTCCTGGAAGCGGGTGGTGTCCTGGCTGGCCTGGCCGAGGCGGGTCCGTGCCTCCCTTGGTGGCACCACCATCTCGAAGCCGCCCGGCAGCAGGTCGACCAGCGCCACGTTCCAGCTCGACGCGTCGGTGATGGAGCGGAACTTGAGGCGCACCGTGACTTCCTCGCCTTGCCGAACCTTCGTCACCGGCTTGCCGTCCTTGTCGGCGTACTCGCGCAGGATCTCGAAGCCCTCGCGCAGGACGTCTGTGGGGGGCGTACGCTCGAATCCGGCCTGCGACATGAAGGCGTACGCCGGACGTTCACCCTGGTTTCCGAAGCGCAGCTGCGTCGCCGCCGCGGAGAAATCGGTCTTCGGGAACAAGCCCTCCGGCAGGTTCAGAGGTCCGAGTTTGCCGTCGGCCAGGACCTCGGCGAGCGCGAGCTTTCCCGCCACCTGTGGCGCAGCGACGCTGGCGTAGGCATCCAGCGCAAGCAGTGTCGTGGCAGCCGACAGCGAGTGATAGCGGTGCCGCGTGATGCGATCGGCCAGCGTCTCGATAAAGTCGGCCGGCAGCGTCTCCAGTCGCGTCGGGAAATGCCGCGCGGCCAGATAGAGCAGTTCGGCATCCGCGGTCATGTCGTCATGCCAGCGATCGGCCGGCCGCGCGCCGCTCAGCTCGATCCTTGCGAACAAGGCATCCGCCTCGCGATCCTGGCGCATCAGCTTCATCGCCGCCGCGAGATAGGCGGCGGCGATGTCGCCACGCCATTGCTTCGCGTAACGCGACTCCAGGCGTTCGCGCAGGCGGCTGGCCTCGGCACCCAGCGTGTGGCCCTGGCGCGTGAGCAGGTACAGCGCGAAGGCACCGCTGCGCTCCTCGTCCAGCGTGTTGCCGTCGCGGCTGGCGAGGAAGCGCAGGTACTCGTTGCCCTGATCGAGCAGGTCGCGCGGCACGGTCTGGCCGCGCTCCTGGGCCTCGACCAGCACGTGCTGGACGTACACCGACACGAACTCGTGCGTCTCGAAGCTGCCCGGCCAGTAGCGGTAGGCGCCGTCCGGGTTCTGCCGCGAGCGCAGCTCGGACACCAGGCCATTGAAGTCCGCCTTGGGGTAGGCCTCGATGCGACCGAACTCGGGTCGCTTCGACAGGACCAGGGCGGGGATCGCCTGGCTCACCAGTTGCTCGGTGCAGGAGTAGGGGTAATGGCCGAGATAGGACACGAACCCGTTCGCCAGTCCCATCGGCAGGCTCGACAGGCCGGCTTCCTGTTCGCGGAACTCCGGATAGAGCTGGCGCGCTACCGGGACGTCGAGTTGAGTGCCCGGCTTGACCACGCCCGCGCTGATCTGCGTGCGATACGGCGTGGCCGGCCGCACCGACAGGCTGATGCTGCGTTTCGCCGACTTGTCGCCGAGCCTGGAACCGAACTCCAGCTTCGCGTCGCCCAGATCGTCCGTGGCCCTGAGCTTGAAGCGCAGCGAGGATTCGCGGCCCTCGGCAACTGTCAGCGTCTGCTGGGCGCCCTCGATCACTTCGAGTCCCTTGCCGACGGCCAGGGAGAGGGCGATCCGGGCATCCGCGCCCGAACCTTCTGCCTGGTTCGACACGCCGAGGCTGACTTCGAAGGTATCGCCGGGTGCCACGAAGGTCGGGGCATTGGGCGACAGGATGAAATCGCCGCGTACCAGCGTGGCGCCCTCGTAGACGCCGATCGCATCGTCGGATACCGCCACCGCCATGACGCGCAGCCGTCCGTTGAAGTGATCGGGCACGCGGTATTCGAGACGGCGCTCGGTGGTGTCGGCCTCCACGATGCCGGACCAGTACGCGACTGGCGCATCGGTCTTGCGCTTGAACGGATTGAGGTGCTGAGCGAGCAGGCCATCCGCGTCGCCGCCGGGGGCGGCCTGCATCATCGCGGCGCGGAACTCCGGCAGGATCAGGTCGAGGATCTGCATCGTGCCCACGTCGAGGCGGCGCTTCTGGAACAGGAAGCCGAGCGGATCGGGCGTGGTGTAGCGCGCGACCTGCAGGATGCCCTCGTCGACCGCGAACAGCACCATCTTCGAGGGTCGGTCCGCGCGATAGCGGAAGCTCGCGGTCTGGCCCGGCTTCATGAGCGCGGGTGCGTCCACCGCGAGCCGGCTGCGGCGCCCATCGATATCGACCGAGAACGGTGCGACGCCGTAGCTCAGCGGGCTGGTGTAGATCTCGGCGGAGCCGGGATCACGCACGAAGCTGACGCTGACATAGGCGTTCCCCTCCAGGCCTTCGGGCAGCGTGATGCGCTGCGTGCTCGCCGTGGTATCGGCCGCGAACCACTTCCAGGCGTAGACCTTGTCGCGCTCGATGGTGATCAGGCCCGCGCCGGTGTACGGCGCGTTGACCTGCAGCTCGATCTCCTCGCCCGGCGCGTAGTCCTTCTTCGAAAGCGCGAGCTGCAGCTCGGCGTTCTTCTCCATCCGCGCCGCGAGGTGGGCGTCGCCGGCGCCGGTGTAGTCGAGTCGCGCAAGCTGCTGGCCGGCGGCGTCGAGCACCAGGTAGGCGAAGCTGCCGGGCGTGGAGGAATCCAGCGGCAGCCGGTGGCCCGCCGCTGGAATCGTCAGCGCCGATTCCGTCAGGCCGACCTCGCGCCGCCGCGATTCGTACTTGAAGGTGCCGTTGTCCTGCTTGACCAAGGTGGAGACGTACTTGATCTCGATGCGCTGGAGTCTCAGGTCCGCGCCCTCGGTCTTCGCGAGCCTTGGATCGACCGCGATCAGATGGGCGCTGCGCTCCGCGTTACGGCCGACATAGGACAGGTCGCCGTCCGGCTTCACGCCGACCAGGAAGGGCATGCTCGAGACCAGCTGCGTGACCTCCGCGGCCACGCCGCGCCCACCTTCGGCCTCGAAGCCCTGCGCCACCAGCTGCAGGCGGTAGGTGGCCCTGGCGAAGCGATCCAGGCGCAACTCGAACTCGGCGTTGCCCTTGTCGTCGGTGGTGGTCTGCGGCAGCTCCTCGGTGAAGCCTTCGCGCGCCGCCTGCGGATCGGCGAAGCGGTAGCCAGGGTACTGCGGGAAGTTCGGCAGACTCGGCGAAAGGCGCAGCGTGGCGGTCACGCGGCGATCCTCGGCCGGTGCGCCGAACAGGTTCTGCAGGTCGACGCGCGCCGACAGCCCATCGGGCGAAACCCAGCCCTGTGGCGTCTCGCTGGACAGGTTCACGGCCATCTTGAGGCGGTCGGGCTCGAAGTCGCGCACCAGCACCGTGACCGAGCCGATCAAGTCGGTACGCTGGTGGTCCTTGACGATCGACAGGCTGAAGGTCCAGGTGCCGGTCGGCGAGCCCGCGCGGGTGGCGTGGCGGATCTCCTCGAACCCGGCGGCGGACAGCGGCAGGCGTTCCTTGCGCACGGTCTGACCGCGCGCGTCGATGACTTCCAGCAGCAGCGGCAGGCCGGCGGGCAGCGGGCTCCAGTCCTGCGTGCGCACGATGGCGCCCAGGCGGATCTCCTCGCCGGGGCGGTACACGCCGCGGTCCGAGAACAGATAGGCACTCAGCGCGTTGCGGTCGGTGCTGTTGCCGACGCCGCCGACATCGAAGCGCGACATGTCGAGTTCGTGGATGCGGTAGTCCAGCGGCAGGAAGCTGGTGTCGCCGTCCTTGCGCGCCAGCACCATGACCGGCTCGTGCTCGCGCCGGAAATCCTTCAGGGTCGGGAAGCGGACATGGCCGTCCACGTCGCTGCGGCGCTCCAGCACCGGCAGGCCGTTGCGACCGATGATCTCGACCAGCACGTCGGCCACCGGCTGGCCCGTGTGGATGGACTGCACGAACACGTCGGAACTGCCGTCGTGATTGCGCTTGATCAGCAGGCCGAGGTCGGTGACGACCACCAGGCGCTTGTCGACGACGGGCGCCTCTTCGGTTTCACCCCAGTCATTGACCTGCGGGGCGCGGATCACGCGCTTGTTCTGCGCGTCCCAGGCCTCCAGGGTGAGCAGGAAGATCCCGCGGCGATCCTCGGTCCGATCGGTCAGGTAGGGCTCGAGATCCAGCGCGGTGTAGGCCGGTTTGCCGGGCGCCAGCCGCGGCAGGGTCTCGATCCTCGAGGACTTCTCGGTGAGGTTGTCCTCGCTGAAGCTCCAATTCTGGAATTCGGGGTTGCTGAAGTCACCGCGCGTCTGCGTGACCAGGTGCTGAAGCTGCCGGGGCAGCAGGCGCGCGACCTGCACCCTCATTGCCGGGACGTCGCGCGAGACCACGTTGAGCAGCTTCGGGCCCGACATGGCCAGCAGTGATCCCGGCGCGACCACGCGCAGCTCGCGCGGGTACTCGGGCACCTGCAGCAGGCGCTCCTGGGTTTCGCCCAGGCGGTAGCCGCCGAAGGCGGTCAGGCCCTTTTCCAGGCGCAGGTAGATGAAGCGCCCCGGGTCGGCCGCGTAGCGGAAGGACTGCAGCTCGTTGTTGTCACGCTCGCCCGGGATCTGCTTCAGGTCGAGTGGCAGCGACTGCTCCAGCACGCGGTTATCGGCGCCGCGGTCGCTCCAGTTGAAGGGCTGGCCGCGATGGTTCTCCTCGAACTGCGCCTGGATCTTTGCGTCCGGGTGCTTGACGGGCAGCAGCCAGGCCTTGAGCCGCGGCGGAGTGTCCTTCTCGGGGACCGCGAAATTGAACTCGATGACCGCCACCTGCTGCGGATCGTCGTTCTCGTCGCGCGCCAGGTCGAGCTTGAGCTCCTGGACGGCCAGGGAATTGATGCCTGGGACCTTGACCTCCGATTTGAGCTCGGCGCCCGTCCGGTTGCCGCCGCGCGCAGAGCGCAGGCCATCGTCGATGACGAATTCAAGCCGGCCTTCCTTGGCCGGCACCGGCAGCTGCTCGGAGGCGATGTGGGCTTCCAGTCGCAGCTTGTCGTAGGTGACCGTGTACGCGATCGCCCCGAGGTCCTGCTCCTTGCCCTCGGCGATCCGGTCATACAGCTTCAGCGTGATGCGCTGCTCCAGGTCCGCGGCATCGACCGGGTGGCTGAAACGCAGCGTGAGGACCGCCTTCTTGTCGGTGGCGACCTGCGGGTCCTGGTGGAACTCGGTGCCCTTGATCGTCGCCTCGAAGGCCGGGGCGGTGAATGCGAACTCGTACGTGTCGAGTCGCTGGTGCCCGGCAATGAGCCGCTTCTTGGCGAAGCCACCCTTGAACGCCTGCCCGACCGGCCAGTCCTCGGCCGGCTCGAAGCTCAGCGACTTGTCGTCGATCCACTGCCACGCGCCCGGATGCGCAGGATTCAGCGTGATCAGCGCCGAGGTCGGGTCCAGCGTCTTGCCGACCGCATCGAGCGGCGCAACCGATTCGGAGAACCGCACGCGCAGCGGCTGCGGCGCACCGGGCGGATCGCACTCGTAGCAGGTCCGATCGGGTGCGCTGACCTCGAAGCTGACCAGTTGGGGCTTGGGCAGGGCCTGGTACCAGCGCCAGGCGATGACGCCTCCGGCAAGGAGCGCCAGCAGGAGGACCAGCAGGCCCGCGCTGCGGCGCGGCCGTGCCCGCGCGCCGGCGCGCAGCGCGTCCCAGCCGGCGCGAAGTCGCCGGCCGAGAAAGCGCAGCCAGTCCGGTGCATACCAGTCGATCGAGCCGAACAACATCGCCGACAGGGCCGCAATCCATCCGCCGACGGTGCGCAGCACTGCCAGGATTGTCGTCAGCAATTTCTTCAGCCCCGCCATCGTGTGCTCCCCGATCGTTCGACACGACCGCGACGGTCGCCAGCCTCATTCTATGAAGAGCAGGTGGCAGTCCGCAGAACAGCCCGTGGAATCGCCGTGACGCGGCGCGCACTTGCCCGTCCTGCGACGGATGGGCCGGGGCAGCCTTCTGGCGGAGCGGAGCAGGAAACCGGAGGCCCGGGCTCAGGTCCGGCCGGGCTCCTTGGCCGCAGCGTCGACCCTCGCGATGTTGCGCTCGTGTGCTTCGAGCATCGCCTGCAGATCGCCATGCAGCGCGTCGTCGCCGACCTTCGGCAACAGCTCCTGGAGCTTGCGCACGACCCATTGCTGGCCGCGGTTGAGAAAGGCCATGCGTGCATCGATATCGGGGATCGCCATGGCCTTGCCGTAGAAGGCGCCGGTATTGCGCGAGGGGGTTCCGCCCAGCGTGCGGATGGCACGCGACAGCACCGCGCACCAGCGCGCCTCGTCGTGCTGGATGTCCACCACCAGGCCATGGCGCGGTCCGGCGGCGACCTGCGCGGCCGTACGCAGCGCGACGCGTGCCCCTGCGCGTTCGGCCTCGAGCAGCACGCCGAGCTGCTCGAGCAGCGAGGAGCGATCGAGCTGCCCGAACTGGCCGGGATCCAGCTCGTGCAGCAGGCAGGGTGCGGAGGCGGGCGCGGGTATCGCCTGCACCGGCGCTGCGCCGCTGCTCATGAGTGCGGCGGCCTGGCTGACGATCAGACGCAGGCATTCACCGGCCGGCATGAGGCGATCGATGCGGTCGACGCCCCGACCGGCGTAGAGCGCCATCGCCTCGTAGTCGCCGGTCATCGAACGCAGCGGGGAGTCCGTGCTGAACAGGTAGATCGGCCGACCTTCCTCCTCGCCGATGACGGTGCGCTGCCCACCATCCGGATCGCCGCGCGTGCCGGAGGTGACGCTGTTCGCCAGGACCCGGACGCGCGCCCGGCGCGGCCAGTTGATGTGGAAGGCATCGGTGAGGACGGTGTCATGTGCGCGGCCCGCCACCAGGCGCTGCTTGTGATAGTCGTGAGCGAAGGACTCGGTGCTTGCGGCAAAGGCGGTGCCGATCACGGCGCCCTGTGCGCCGAGCGACATCGCGCTCGACAGGCCGGCGCCGTCGGCGATGCCGCCCGCCGCCAGCAGGGGAAGGCCGGTTGCACCGGCCACGTCGGGCAACAGCTGCTCGAGCGGGATCAGGCCGCGTACGTGGCCACCGGCTTCGACGCCCTGGACGATCAGCACGTCGGCACCCGCCTGTTCGGCCTCGACCGCATCGTCGATCGAGCCGACCTGGCAGACCACGAGGATGCCGGCGTCGTGCAGACGGCTGACGAGGCCGGCCTGCAGATCCCAGAACAGGCAGACCACCGGAACGCGCAACTCGATACAGGCCACGACCTGGTCGTTCAGCAGGCCGGGCGGCGTCGCCGCCGGGATCAGGTTCACGCCGAAGGGGACATCACCGGCGCGACGGACCGCTTCGACCTCGGCGCGGATCAGCGCGACCGGCTCACGAACCATGCCCAGGAGGCCAAAGCCGCCGGCCGCGCCGACGGCCGCCACCAGCTCCGAGCGGGCCACGCCGCCCATCCCGGCCAGCACCACCGGGTAGCTGCAGCCAAGCAGGTCGCAGATCGGCGTATGCAGTGCCGCGGCCGGCGGCCATGGAGTGGAGGCGGGCATGCCTGTTTATATCACGCTGCGATATAGTTTGGACAAATGCCCACTTCGAAGCGCGTCGAGAACGCGGTCACCCAGGCGCAGTTCGAGCAACTCGCGGCTTTCCGCTATCGGCTGCGCCTGTTCCTGCGTTTCAGCGAGCAGGTCGCGCGCCGGGAGGGGGTCACCCCGATCCAGTACCAGCTGCTCCTGCAGATCCGCGGCCTGCCCGGGCGCGACTGGGCCACGGTGGGTGAACTGGCCGAGCGTCTCCAGGTGCGCCACAACGCGGTGGTGTCCCTGGTGACGCGCTGCGAGAGCCTGAGCCTGGTGCGGCGCTGCGCTTCGCCCACCGACGGCCGCGAGGTGCACGTGCGGCTGCAGCCCAAGGGGCAGCGCGTGCTGGCGAGGCTCGCGCCGCTGCACCATGCGGAACTGCGCGCGCTCGGTGCGGCAATGGCGCCGGTGCTGCCGACGCCGCCGTCGCGTCGGTAAAGCCGAGGTCGGCGTGAGGCGGCAGGTGGCCTGCCTGCGCCGCGCCGCGCGTCCTACTCGAACACGAAGCTCTCCACCGGCATCCGCGTCAGCGTTTTGCTCGGCTTTACCATCGAGGCGGCGTGGCCGCGTGCACGTGGCAGCAGGTGATCGAAGTAGAACTTCGCCGTGGCGATCTTGGCCTTGTAGAACTCGGCCTTTTCCGCTCCGTTCTCCTGCGCCAGCTTCTGCGACGCCACCGATGCGATGCGCGCCCAGAAGTAGCCCATCGCCACATAGCCGGAATACATCAGGAAGTGATGACTGGCGCTGGACACCACATCGCGGTCCTTGCGGGCCGACAGCATGATGCGCACGGTCAACACGTTCCACTCCGCTGCCAGCCTGGCCAGTTCAGTGGCGTAGCGACGCATCCTCGAGTGGCTCATGTGCTCCATGGCGAATCTCGCCAGCAGCGCGGTGAATTCGCGTACGGCCTTGCCGCGCGTCTGCAGCAGCACCTTGCGTCCGAGCAGGTCGAGCGCCTGGATGCCGGTGGTTCCCTCGTAGAGCGTGGCGATGCGCGCGTCACGCGCGATCTGCTCCATGCCGTGTTCCTTGATGTAGCCGTGGCCGCCGAACACCTGCATGCCGTGGTTGGCGGCTTCCAGCCCCATCTCGGTCAGGAAGCCCTTGAGGATCGGCGTGAGGAAGCCGAGCCGGTTGTCCCACTCCTTGTACTTGGCCGGATCGTTCTCGATGATCCCGTTGACCATGTGATCGGCGTACTGCGCTGCAAAGTAGACCATTGCGCGGCCGCCCTCGGCGATCGCCTTCTGCGTCAGCAGCATGCGGCGCACGTCGGCATGGTGGATGATCGCGTCGGCGACCTGCTCGGGCTCTTTCTTGCCGGACAGCGCGCGCATCGAGCGACGATCCTTGGCGTAGGCCAGCGCGCCCTGGAACGAAAGTTCCGCATGCGCCACGCCCTGCACCGCCGTGCCGATGCGCGCCGTGTTCATGAAGGTGAACATCGCCTCGAGGCCCTTGTTGGGCTCGCCCAGCATCCAGCCCTGCGAATCCTCAAAGTTGATGGTGCAGGTGGCGGAAGCGCGGATTCCCATCTTGTGCTCGATCGAGGAGCAGGCGACGGCATTGCCTTCGCCGGCGGAGCCATCCGCATCGGGCAGGCGCTTGGGAACCAGGAACAGCGAGATGCCGCGGGTGCCGGACGGTGCATCGGGCAGGCGCGCGAGCACCACGTGGATGATGTTCGCTGCCAGGTCGTGTTCGCCGGCGGAGATGAAGATCTTGGTCCCGGTGATCGAGTACGACCCGTCTCCACGCGGTTCAGCCCGGCTCTTGACCTGTCCGAGATCGGTGCCGCACTGCGGTTCGGTCAGGCACATCGTGCCGGTCCAGCGGCCTTCGACCAGCGGCGGCATGTAGACCTTCAGCAGTTCCGGGGTGGCGTATTGCATGATCGTGTTCATCGCGCCGAGCGACAGGCCCGGATACATCGTGAACGACCAGTTGGCCGTGCCCATCATCTCGGACTTGAACAGGCCCATCGACATCGGCAGTCCCTGGCCACCGAACTCCGTCGGGTGCGACAGGCCCTGCCAGCCGCCGGCGACGTACTGGTCATAGGCCTCCTTGAAGCCCTGCGGGGTGCGCACCTCGCCCTTGTCGAAGTGACAGCCCTCTTCGTCGCCCGGCAGGTTGATCGGCGAGAGCACTTCCTCGCAGAAGTTCGCGCACTCGTCGAGGATGCTGGACACCGTCGCCGCGTCCGCTTCCTTGCCATTGGACAGGCCGGCGTAATGCGAAGGGAAGTCGAACACCTCGTTGATGAGGAAGCGCATGTCGCGCAGGGGCGCTTTGTAGGCGGGCATGTGAAGGCTCCAGGAAAATTAGGACGACAAGAGGCGTCGCTCGTGGCTGCCGATTCTTCGCTTCGAGAGACGGGCTGGCATTGGCCGATCGGGTGCGCCGCATGGCGCTTCGGCAGAACGGCGCGCGATCCGCGCCGTGTTCCTCGCCGCGGCCTGCGCCAGGAGCGGCAGCCGGTGGACAGGCCCTAGTCGTCGTCCTTCTTGCCGAACGGAATTTCCAGGCTCAGGCCCGCCTGGGCCGAGCCCTCGCGCGAGTCGTTGGGGTCCTCGCGCGGCCAGCTGTAACCCACCAGCAGTTCGCCATACAGGCGGCGCGGCAGCAGGGGATGACGATAGACCACGCGTCCGCCGTACTCGTAGAGCGGTTCGGGCTCGTCGGTCTGGCCGCGTATCAGCAGTTCGTAGGCCATGGCTCGTTCCTCGCGCAGGTTGTGGTAGAGGATCACGCCGGAAAACCAGTCCAGGCCGCGACTCTTCTCGCTGACGGTGCCGACGTCGGTCAGACGCAGCAGCAAGGTGTTGGTCAGCACGCGGCTGTAGTCCAGGCGGGTGGTGAGGCCAAAGCCCTGGCGGCTGGTCCAGAAGGCGGTGCCGCTGATGTAGAACAGGTCCTCGTCGTCCGCGTACGCGATGTAGCGCGCGCGCTGCTGGACATACATGCGCGGGTTGGTGAGGCTCGCCACCCCGACCCGGAAGTCGCTCTTGAAGCGCTGGCTTCCGGGAAACGAGTAGCCGAGGCCGGCGAGCCAGGAGTCATCGTCCGCCACGCGCGGCATCGCGGAGCGCACCGCAAAGCCTTCCGAGCGGTCGCGCACGACGTCTTCCTCGTTGTCGCGCCCGAACACTGCGGAGACGCGGTTCTTCAGGTTGGGCAGCTTGAAGCGCACGCGAAAGCGCGTGCGCTGGTCCCAGTCCTTGTATTCGGACCAGCTCACCGAGGTTTCCAGGAAGCCGCTGGTCTTGCGCGCGGTGTCGAGATTGCGCGGCTCGCCGAACAGCCCATCGAGCCAGAGCGCCGCCGCGCAGGTGGTCTCCTCCATGGTGACCTGCATGTCATCGACCACCGTGTCGCCAAGCCCGTCTGGCCTGGCGCAGAGCTGGCGCCGTGTCGGCGGGGTCGGCGCCTGCGGCGCGTCGGCGGGCACCGCCTCGATGCCGGGAACGGCGACCGGACCGGGGGCCTCGCGCAGGGGTTCCTGGAAATCCACCAGTGGCGGCGGCGTCTCGGGCGCGTGGGGCGCATCGTCGGCCACCGGCGCGCGAACCGGTGGCGGTGCCGGCGCGGGTGTCGGCGAAACATCGGCCGTGGGGCGGTCGGCGGGCTCGACCGTGTCCAGACGGGACGCAGCGCCGGGCCGCAGGGCGGGCATCCGGGTCTCGGACAACGGCGGATCGGCAGCGTCCGGCACATCTGCGGCCGCAGCCGGACGCGGCAACAGCAGCCCGAGGCCGAGCAGCAGGACGAAGAGCCTGCGCGCACCTGTGCACGCCGCTCCCGCCCGGAATTCTGTCCGCATGAACATTCCCGGTGTCGTTTATCCCTGCGCCGCCACAATGTCGGCTGCCGGCGAGGTCGCGTCAATCCAGCCTGTCGCGGCGACCCGATTGGATAGAATCGCGGTCCGGGCAAAGCCGATGTAGCTCAGTTGGTAGAGCACTCGCCTTGTAAGCGAGCGGTCGCGAGTTCGAACCCCGCCATCGGCACCGGTTTCTTCCCTGGCGGCGCGAGTCGCGCCAGGGCTGATCCGCGCGCGGACCTGCACCGGTCCCGGCGCATGGCTGGCGCTGTCCCTGCAGGCTGGCCGCTGCCGCCGGCACCCGAATCGGAGCGCAGGCCGAGTCTTGGATAGACTCGGTCGTTCGCCAGGAAAAAGCGCGCACATGACCCGTACCGCGATCGTCACCGGCTACACCGGGCTGGTCGGACGCCACCTGCTTGGCCTGTTGCTGGACGACGCGCGCTACGCACGCGTCATCGCGCTGGGCCGGCGCGAGCCGGAACATGTCCACCCGCGGCTGCAGTCGGTGCTGACCGACTTCAGTGACCTGGGCAGGCTCGAATCGCGCCTTGCGGCGGACGATGCGTACTGCTGCCTGGGGACCACCCTGCGTGTGGCAGGGTCGAGGGCGGCCTTCGAACGCGTCGACTACCACATGGTCATCGACTTCGCGCGCGCTGTGCATGCAGCGGGAGGCAAACGGTTCTTCCTGGTTTCCGCGCTGTCGGCCGATCCACGCTCGGCGATCTACTACAGCCGGATCAAGGGACGCACCGAGCAGGCGCTGGGTGAGGTCGGGTTCGAGGCGTTGCATATCCTGCGGCCCTCGCTGCTGCTCGGTGCGCGCGGGGAGAAACGCCTCGGTGAGGCGCTTGCGCAGAAGCTCGCGCCGGCCGCGGGACTGCTGCTGCAGGGGCCCTTGGCCAAGTACCGCGCGGTGCGTGCCGAAGACGTGGCCGCCGCCATGCAGGAGTGCTCGCGTCGCGAGGACCACGGCGTCTTCGTTCACACGCTGCCGCTGCCCAAATAAACGCCAGGTTCAGGCCTTGTGGCGCGCGCGCAGCTCGGCGATGGCGCGCTGCTGCACGGGCGAGGCGTTCACCGGTTCCGAACGGCCCTCCGCCATGTCCTGGATGAGGCGGCTGGCGCGGATGGACAGCGTCTTTTTGGCGTCGAAACCGTTGAAGCCGACGCTGTCGTGCTCGGGGTAGTAGCGGGATACCTTCAGCCACAGGGTCTGCCCGTTGGTGGCGTCGAACACGCGGAACCAGCTTTCCGCGGTCAGGCAGAGAGTGAGCAGCTCGACTTCGGTCGAATTTCCCGAGATCTCGGGCTCGGCTGCCGAGGGTGAGGTGGCGGCGGGGGCGGCGGCCGGCCTCGGCGCGGGCGGGCGCTTCGTCGACGTCCCGACTTCCGGCGCTGCGCCCGGCGCCCCCGGCCCTGGCGGCGGCGGTGCTGCATGCCGGGCCGCTTCGGCCGGCGCCCCCCCACCTGGGGGCGCGCCGTGGCTCGGGCCCGGCCGGCTGGGGCGCGTACATCGTCAATGACCAGGGCGAGGTGCTGGCCGAGTTGAGCGGCGCGCTCGGCGTCGCCACCAACAACGTGGCCGAATACAACGGTTTGCTCGCCGCGCTG
>CAMLNE010000049.1 GCA_946481265.1 uncultured Panacagrimonas sp.
CACCGGCGTGCCGGACTTGACCAGCACGCGGGCCACGCGCGCGTCGCGCGGCGCGGCGATCACGGTCTCCATCTTCATCGCTTCGAGCACCGCCAGCGGTTCGCCCTTGACCACGCTGGCGCCCGGCGCCACCGCCACGCGCACCACCATGCCCGGCATCGGCGCGCCGATCTGGCCGGGGTTGTTCTCGTCGGCCTTGGGGTGCTCGGCCAGGACGGCCGTGCTGCCCGCGATCGGCACGCGGATCTGGCGGCCCTGGCCATTGAGTTCGAAGAACAGGCGCGCCACGCCTTCCTCGACGATCTCGCTGCGGCCCTGCAGGCGGATCACCAGGGTCTTGCCCTGGTCGATGTCCACGCTGATCTCCTCCTGGTCGCGCAGGCCGTAGAAGAAGGTCGGCGTCGGCAGCTCGGTCAAATCGCCATACAGCTTGCGGCTCTCGGCGAAGTCGCGGAACACCTTCGGGTACATCAGGTAGGACGCCAGGTCGCGATCGTCGAGCTTGTAGCCGACCTGCTTCTCGGCTTCGGCGCGCGCCGCGTCGAGGTCCACCGCGGGCAGGTTCGCGCCCGGCCGGCCGACCATCGGCTGTCCGCCCTTGAGCACCTTGGCCTGCAGCGCGGCGGGCCAGCCGTCGGCCGGATAGCCGAGTTCGCCGCGGAACAGCTGCACCACCGATTCGGGGAAGTCGATCGGCTTGTCGGGATCCGCGATGTCGGCCGGCGTCAGGTTGTTGCTGACCATGAACAGCGCCAGGTCGCCGACCACCTTGGACGTGGGCGTGACCTTCACGATGTCGCCGAACAGCTGGTTGACGTCGGCGTAGGCCCTGGAGACGTCCGCCCAGCGCGACTCGAGGCCCAGCGCGCGCGCCTGCTCGCGCAGGTTGGTGTACTGGCCGCCCGGCATCTCGTGGTTGTAGACATCGCCCGTGCCGGAGCGGATGTCGGCCTCGAAGGGCAGGTAGAAGCGGCGCACGCCTTCCCAGTAGTCGGACAGCTGGCGCAGCGCGCCGAGGTCCAGTCCCGGGTCGCGCTCCGAACGCTGGAGCGCCGCGGCGATCGAGCCCAGGTTGGGCTGGCTGGTGAGGCCCGACATCGCGTCGAGCGCGCCGTCCACCGCGTCGCAGCCCGCCTCGACCGCGGCCAGCACGCTGGCGGCCGCGATGCCGCTGGTGTCGTGCGTGTGGAAGTGCAGCGGGATGCCGATCTCCTGCTTGAGCGCGCGCACCAGCTCGCGCGCCGCGCGCGGGCGGCAGACGCCGGCCATGTCCTTGATGCCCAGGATGTGCGCGCCGGCCTTCTCGAGCTGCCGCGCCATGTCGACGTAGTACTTGAGGTTGTACTTGGGCCGGCCGCTGTCGAAGAGGTCGCCGGTGTAGCAGAGCGTGCCCTCGCACACCGCGCCGGATTCGAGCACGGCGTCCATCGCCATGCGCATGTTCTCCACCCAGTTGAGTGAGTCGAACACGCGGAAGATGTCGATGCCGGCCGCGGCGGCCTGCTTGACGAAGTACTGCACGACGTTGTCGGCGTAGTTGGTGTAGCCCACCGCGTTGGCCGAGCGCAGCAGCATCTGGAAGGGGATGTTCGGGATGCGCTCGCGCAGGCTGGCCAGGCGCTCGAAGGAATCCTCCTTGAGGAAGCGCAGCGCCACGTCGAAGGTGGCGCCGCCCCAGCACTCCAGCGAGAACAGGTCCGGCACCAGGCGCGCGTAGTAGGGCGCGATGGCGAGCATGTCGGTGCTGCGCATGCGCGTGGCGAACAGCGACTGGTGCGCGTCGCGCATGGTGGTGTCGGTCAGCTGCACCGCCTTCTGCTGCAGCAGCCAGTCGGCGAAGCCCTTGGGACCCAGGGTCTTGAGCCGGTCACGCGTGCCGGGCGGCACCGGCGTCTTGAGCGAGATCGCCGGCCGCGGCGCCGGCGGCAGCACGCCTTCCGGCGCCCGTCGTCCCTTCATCTCCGGGTTGCCGTTGACGATCACCTCGCCGATGAACTTGAGCAGCTTGGTCGCGCGGTCCCGGCGCGGCGTGAACTCGAACAGCTCGGGCGTGGTGTCGATGAAGCGCGTCGTGCACTCGCCGCTGCGGAACAGCGGGTGGCGGATGACGTTGTCGACGAACATCAGGTTGGTGGCCAGACCGCGAATGCGGAATTCGGTGAGCGCGCGATGCATGCGCGCGATCGCCTCGTCCGAGGTCTGCGCCCAGGCCGTGACCTTGACCAGCAGCGAGTCGTAGTAGGGCGTGATCACCGCGCCCGAGTACGAGGTGCCGCCGTCCAGGCGGATGCCCAGGCCCGCCGGGCTGCGGTACGCGATCAGGCGGCCGTAGTCCGGCGTGAAGCCGTTCTCCGGATCCTCGGTGGTCACGCGGCACTGCAGCGCGTGGCCGTCCAGCCGCACCGTGTCGGGCGACGGCAGGCCGGAGCCGGGAGCGCCGATGCGCGCGCCCTCGCTGACGCGGATCTGCGACTTGACGATGTCCACGCCGGTCACTTCCTCGGTGACCGTGTGCTCGACCTGGATGCGCGGGTTGACCTCGATGAAATAGAACCGGCCGGTGTCGGCGTCCATCAGGAACTCGACGGTGCCGGCGTGCGTGTAGTTCACGCTGCTGCACAGGCGCACCGCGGCATCGCACAGCTCCTGGCGCTGCGCATCGCTCAGGTAGGGTGCCGGCGCGCGCTCCACCACCTTCTGGTTGCGGCGCTGCACCGAGCAGTCGCGCTCGAACAGGTGCATCACCTGGCCATGGGTGTCGCCGAGGATCTGCACCTCGACGTGGCGCGCACGGCGCACGAGCTTCTCGAGATAGCCCTCGTCGTTGCCGAACGCGGCCAGCGCCTCGCGCCGTGCCGAGTCCAGCGCCACCGGCAGGTCGGCCTCGGATTCGATGGCGCGCATGCCGCGGCCGCCGCCGCCCCAGCTCGCCTTGAGCATCACCGGGTAGCCGATGTCCGCGGCGATCTTCTTCACTTCCTCGACGTCGCGCGGCAGCGTCCCGCTGGCGGGCAGGATCGGCACCTGGGCGGCCAGCGCCGCGGCGCGCGCGGCCACCTTGTCGCCCAGGGCCTTGAGCACCGCGGGCCGGGGTCCGATGAACTCGATGCCGGCCGCGGCGCAGGCCTCGGCGAAGGCGGGGTTCTCCGCCAGGAAGCCGTAGCCGGGATGGATCGCGTCGACCTCGGCCTCGATGGCGATGCGGATGATGTCCGCGATATCCAGGTAGGCCGCGATCGGTTTCTGTCCCTTGCCGACCAGGTAGCTCTCGTCGGCCTTGAAGCGGTGCAGCGCGAAGCGATCCTCGTAGGCGTAGATCGCCACCGTGCGGATGCCCATTTCCGCTGCCGCGCGCATGACGCGGATGGAAATCTCGCCGCGGTTGGCGACCAACAGTTTCTGGATGCGCATGCGCTCGAGGCTCCGGATCGGGCGGCGTTTCGACGGGGCGGACAGGAGATCCGCACAAGCACCGCGGGGGAAAGGGCGAATCGTATGCCAAGGCGTGCGCCTTGTGGCCGCCCGCAGGGCTTGATCGCGATCCTGTGCCGTGCTGCGGCTGCGGTGCAGAACGCAGCATGCGCACCAGCGCGCATCCATTCGCGTCCGTCACGACGACGGCGGTGCGCGCCGGATCCCAGGCCCGCACGCGCCGCACGCGCGCCATGCCCGCCGCGATGCCGGGTCCCTACGCGGCGATCGCCAGCAGGCCCTCGAACACCAGATGGGGCCGGTGTTCCCAGCCCGCCTCCAGGAACGGCAGCAGGGTGGCCGCGTCGCCGCCGGCGATCAGGCGTCGTGCGCCCGGCATCGACGCCGCGACGCGATCGAGCGCGCCGAGGCAGGACAGCATCGCGCCCTGCCGCACGCAGCCCTCGGTATCGCCGCCCAGTCCGGCATGCACCGGCAGCGAGGTGTCGCGCGTGGCGAAGCGCGTGGCGCCGATCACCGCCTGCTCGGCGGTGTGCAGGCCGGCCGCGATGATGCCGCCGCGATGGCGGCCGGCGGCGTCGATGCTGTCGACCGTCAGCGCGGTGCCGGCATCGGCCACCACGCAGGCGCCGCGCACGCGGGTCCAGGCCGCCAGCATCGCCACCCAGCGGTCCGCGCCCAGGCGCTGCGGCTGCGCGTAGCCGTTGTGCAGGCCGAGCTGTTCGACCTGCGAGCGCGCATGCAGGGGCCGCTGCCGCCAGCGCGCCAGGCAGAGCGTGTCGAGCGCGCGTTCATGGGCGGCGCCGGTGACGCTGACGATGCGGATCGCATCCGGCACGTCCACCGCCAGGGCCGACAGCGCGTCCGCCGGCGTGCCGGCGTGGACGATCACGCCATGTGCGGTGATCTGGCCGTCCTCGGCCTGCGCCCACTTGAGGCGCGTATTGCCGACGTCGAGGAGCAGCAGCATGGTCAGGCCGGGCGCAGCGAGACGTCGCCGGCGTGGACGGCACGCAGGCCGTCGCGGGTCTCGATCAGGAAGGCGCCGCTGGCGTCGATGCCGCGGCCGACACCGCGCAGGCGCTCCTCGCCCGGCACCTGCACGGTCCGGTCGCGCAGCACATCGAGCGCGAGCCACTCGTCCCGGTAGGGCTCGAAGCCCTTGACCGTGTAGCGCGACAGGCACTCGTGCAGGCCATGCAGCAGGTCGCAGGCCAGCGGGTTGCGCGACGCCGCGCCGCGCCCGGCCAGGGCCATCGCCTCGTCCACCGTGATCCAGGGCTGGTCGATGCCGCCGGCCTGCGCCTTGTGCATCGACACGTTGATGCCCACGCCGACGATCACGCGGCAGATGCCGCTGGACTCGCCGCGCTGCTCGATCAGGATGCCGCCGAGCTTGCGCTCCGCCACCCACAGGTCGTTGGGCCACTTCAGGCGGATGCCGTCGACGCCGGCCGCGTGCAGCGCGCGCGCGCAGACCACGCCCACCGCCAGCGACAGCGCCGGCAACTGCGGTGGCCACAGCGGGTAGGTCCAGGCGGTGGACAGGTAGAGATTGGCGCCGAAGGGCGAGTGCCATTCACGGCCGCGCCGGCCACGCCCGGCCGACTGGTACTCGGCGATCACCGCCTGCGGATCCTCCGCCGGATCGGCGTCCATCAGGACGCGGTTGGTGGAATCCACCAGCGGCAGCACCTGCAGGTGCAGATCCTGCGGCAGGTCGTGGCGCAGGCGCTCGCCGTCCAGCCGTTCCAGCGGCGTCGCCAGCCGGTAGCCCTGGCCGAACTTCGACTCGATGTGCAGGCCCCAGTCGCGCAGGCGCGCCACGCGCTTGGCCAGGCCCGCGCGGGTCAGGCCGGAGGCGGCGGCCAGCGCCTCGCCGGAATGCCACTCGCCGGACGCCAGCGTGTCCAGCAGGCGCAGCAGGTCCTCGTCGTCTAGCGGTCTAGCCATCGGCCGATCACCCGGAGTTTCTCGAAGCGGGCCTCGGTGCCGGTGCGCAGCCGGCCGAGGTTGTCGCGATGCTTGAACAGGACCAGGGCGGCCATGAAGGCGGTGAAGGCGCCGGCGGCGGAGAGCGCGCCGCGTGCATCCAGGCAGGCCACGTAGAGGCCGGCGGTGGCGGCCGCGGCCAGCGTGGCCAGGCTCACATAGCCGCTGAGCATCACCACCAGCGCGAAGGCGGCGAGGATGAAGGGCAGGCTGGCCGGCAGCAGGGCGCCGAACACGCCGGCCAGCGTGGCCACGCCCTTGCCGCCCCTGAACTTCCACAGGGCGGGGTAGCAGTGGCCCAGGGTCACCGCCGCGCCGCACAGGTAGCCGAGCGACTCGCGGTCGAGCGTCGCGCCGCCCGCGAACGGGAAGGGCAGCAGGGGGACGACGAGCGCGCCGAGCAATCCCTTGCCGACGTCGATGACCAGCACCAGCAGCGCGAAGCGCGTGCCCTGGGTGCGCAGCGCGTTGGTCGCGCCGATGTTGCCGCTGCCCACGCGCCCGAGGTCCACGCCGCGAAGCCTGCCGACGAGATGCCCTCCCATGACATTGCCCAGCAGGTAGGCCAGCGCAGCCTTGAGGATCGCTTCCAGCATTCGGGCGCCGCGGTGTTCAGTCGAGCAGGGAGGGCGCGCGTAGTGTCGGGCTTTTGGCCGGTCGCCCGCCAGCGTTTCCTGCAGCGCATCGGCAGGCTGCGCGGCGCCGGGCAGGCGCGCCATTCCGGCCGGTACGGTGCGGGCGCGCCGCGGTTCACGCATCGGCACGGGCGCCGACGGCGCCGCATGCAGCGCCGCGCCGCGCCGGAGCGCGCTGGCTAGCTAGGCCGGCACGTGGCTGGTGGTGACGTCGGCGATCAGGCGGCCGTCGTCGCCGGTCACCGTGGTGCGGACCACGCTGAGGCGCCGGCCCTTCTTCACGTAGACCGAGGTGGCGCGGAAGCGGCCGTCCTTCTGGTTGCCCAGCAGCTTGGCGTCCAGGCTGATCGCCAGCGGAAAGCCGGCGACGCCGGGCGCCATCTGCGTTCCGCCGAAGGCGAGCACCGTGGCGCAGACATCCGCGAACCACAGCGTGGCGCCCGCGTGGGCGGTGCCGAAGGGGTTGAGGATGCCGGGCTGCACCGGCATCTCGCCGACGACCTTGTCGGCGGACTGCTCGACGATGGAGAACTGGATGTTGCCGTTGACCTGCATTGAATGGACCTCGTGCGGCTCCGCAATCCAGGAGCCCGGACGCATTCCGGGCTCCTGTTCCGGAGCATGGGAAAACCCGGACCGCGTCGGGGCCCGGGGCGCCTACCAGTTTTCCTTGAACGGCCGCAGGTCGAGTTCCTGCGTCCACGCCGACGGCGGCTGGCGGTGCAGCATCCAGTAGTTCTCGGCGATCGCCTCCGGATCGAGCATGCCGTCCGGGCCGAGCCGTTCGGCCATCTGCGGAACGAAGCGGCGCAGGCGGTCGCCATCGATGCCGCCATCGATCACGACGTGCGCCACGTGGATGCCGCGCGGCCCGTACTCGCGCGCCATGCTCTGCGCAATCACGCGCAGCCCGGCCTTGGCCGCGGCGAAGTGGGCGAAGCCCGGCTTGCCGCGCAGGCTGCCGGAGGCGCCGGTGAAGATGACGGTTCCGCGTCCGAGCGGCACCAGCCGGCGCGCGGCCTCGCGCCCGATCAGGAAGCCGGAATAGCAGCCGACCCGCCAGAAGTCCTCGAACTGCGCGGCGCTGAGCTGCTGGAAATCGATGAGGGCGTTGTTGCCGGCGTTGGAGACCACCACGCTGACGGGTTCGCGGCCGGCGCCCGGGTCCATCGCGCGATCGAAGGCGGCGATCACCTGCGCCTCGTCGGTGACATCGGTGGGCAGGGCCTCGGCGCTGCCACCGGCTGCGCCGATGGCGGCCACCACGGTTCCGATCTTCTCCGCGGAGCGCCCGGCCACGATCACGTGGAAGCCTTCGCGCGCGAACCGCTTGCACACCGCTCCACCCACGCCCTGTTCCACGCCCACGCCGAAAACGATCGCGGTCGGCTTGCCCATGTCGGATCTCCTGGATTCAGGGCCCGCGACACTGCCGGCCCGATTGCGGTAAGTTACTTCAAATTCTGAAGTGACACCATCATGGCCGTCTCCGGTATCAGCAAGCAGAGCTGCTCGGTCGCCCGCACGGTCGGGCTGATCGGCGACCCCTGGACCCTGATGGTCCTGCGCGAGCTGTTTCTCGGCAGCCGCCGCTTCGACGAATTCCAGGCCTACACCGGCGCCTCGCCCCACCTGCTGAGCCAGCGCCTGCGCGGCCTGGTCGAGGCGCAGATCGTCGAGCGCCGCGCCTACCAGCAGAAGCCGCTGCGCCACGAGTACCACCTCACCGCCAAGGGTCTGGCGCTGTGGCCGGTCATCACCGCGCTGCGCGAATGGGGCGATCGCTGGAACGCGGCGCCGGGGCGCGCGCCGGTGCGGGTCACGCACAAGGACTGCGGCGGCGCCACCCACATGCGCCACGAGTGCCTGGCCTGCGGCGAGACGGTGGACGCGCACAAGGTGGTGGTCACCTTGTCGCGGACGGCCAAGGCGGAGCGCCAGTCGCTGGGCGAGCGGCGTGGCCGTCGACCCTAGGGATCAGCCCTAGGTTGCTCGGCGTCGCGCGCATCGCGTGAGAAGATCGGGCCACGACTCGATCATTCGCCGACCCCCATGGCCCTTTTCGACGACCGCGCGTTCCGCAACGCGATGAGCCAGTTCTGCACCGGCGTGGTGGTGGTGACCGGCACCAGCGAGGGACGCCCGGTCGGATTCGCCGCGCAGTCCTTCGTCTCGGTGTCGCTGGCACCGCCGCTGGTCTCCATCTGCCCGTCCCGCACCAGCACCAGCTGGCCGCTGCTGCGCGCGACCGGACGCTTCGGCATCAACCTCCTGGGTGCCGACCAGCACCCGCTGTGCATGGCGTTCGCGCGCTCGGGCGGCGACAAGTTCGCGCAGTTCGGCTGGGCCAGCAGCGCCGCCGGCACGCCGGTGCTGGAGGGCGTGCTCGGCTTCGTCGACTGCGAACTGGAAGCCGAGCACGACGCCGGCGACCACACGCTGGTGCTCGGCCGCGTGCTCGAGCTCGACGTGTTCTCCACCGAGCGTTCGCCGCTCCTGTTCTTCCGCGGCCGCTACGGCGGCTTCGACGAACTGCCGCCGACCGCCTAGCCGGAGCGGCGGGCTCCGCGCTTCCCCGCTCCGCTTTCCTCTTTCCTCTTTCCTCTTTCCGCTTTCCGCGTTCCGCGTTCCGCTCCGCACTCCGCACTCCGCACTCCGCAGGGCGCGCTCCGCGCTCCGCGCGCCGCGCGCGCGATGCCGGACATCGGCGGCGGATACAGCGCCTGGCCCTGGCAGATACAGCGCGTCGCGTTTGCTCCCTCTGCGCGTGTGCTGTTCACGGGAGAGGGGGGCACCTCCGGATCGCCGGTGCGCGCGGCACGGTGGGGGCGCTCCGTGCCTTGCACGCGCGGGCTCTGCGCACGCCACGCCGCGCATGCGCCGCGTCGCCCCCGACCCGCTCGAACATCAGGCCGACGACAAGCCCGCCCTCATCGCCAGGGTCGCTTGACGCAGAAAGCGATCGCTACGCGTCGTACTTCTGCCGGAGCACCTTCTTGTCGAGCTTGCCGACGCTGGTCTTCTCGATGGCCTCGACGAAGACCACGCGATCGGGCACCGCGTACTTCGAGATCAGTTTCTGCTCCACGAAGGCGAGCAGGTGCCGGCGGATGTCCTCGGATGTCACCTTGCCCTGCTGGCCGGGCTTGAGCACGACCAGCGCCATCGGCCGCTCGCCCCACTTGTCGTCGCGCACCGCGATGGCCGCCACCTCGCTGACCGCGGGATGGCGCGAGACCAGGCTCTCCAGGTCCAGCGAGGACACCCATTCGCCGCCGGTCTTGATGACGTCCTTGACGCGATCGCAGATGCGCAGCGTGCCGTCGGGCGCGAACTTGCCCAGGTCGTTCGAGTGCAGCCAGCCGTCCTTCCACAGTTCCTCGGACGCCTCGTCGCGACGGTGATAGCCCTGCGTCAGCCAGGGCGAGCGGAACACCACCTCGCCGATCGACTCGCCGTCGCGCGGCAGCGTGTTCATGTCGGGATCCACCGTGCGCACGTCGCACAGCAGGGCGGGGCGGCCGGCGCGCTGGCGCAGCGGCACCTGCTCGGCCGCCGCCAGCTGCATTTCCTCGGCGCTGAGATGGTTGATGGTGGCGATCGGCCCGGTCTCCGACATGCCGTAGCCGGTGAAGATGTCGATGCCGCGATCGAGCGCCAGGCGCGCCAGGCCCCCCGGCAGCGCACCGCCGCCGATCAGGAACTTGCGCCCGGTGAAATCGATCTTCGCGCTGTCGGGGTGGGACAGCACCATGTGCAGCAGGGTTGGCACGCAGTGCGAGAACGTCACCTGCTCGGTGTCGAGCCAGCGCATCACTTCCTCGGGCGTGTAGCGGCCCGGGTACACCTGCTTCATGCCCAGCAGGGTCGCCGCGTACGGCCAGCCCCAGGCGTGCGCATGGAACATCGGCGTGATCGGCATGTAGACGTCGTCCTCGCTGATGCGGCCCTGCGCCGGCGCGGTGCCGAAGGTCGCGAGCAGGCCCATCGCGTGCAGCACGATCTGCCGGTGGCTGTAGTAGACGCCCTTGGGCAGGCCGGTGGTGCCGGTGGTGTAGAACGTGGTCGCCTGCGCGTTCTCGTCGAAGTCGGGGAACGCGCAGTGGTCGGCGGCCTGGTCCATCAAGGCCTCGTACTCGCCGGCGAAGTCCAGGCGGCTGTCCGGCCGGGTGCCGTTCTCGTCGATCAGGATGAAGGTCCTGACGGTCTCCAGCTTGTCCGCCACCGCCTCGAGCATCTCGAGCATGTCGGCGTGCACGATCACGATGCGCGCCTGCGCGTGGTTGAGCGTGTACAGGATCTGCTCGGGCGACAGGCGGATGTTGACGGTCTGGATCACGCAGCCCATCGAGGGGATGGCGAAGTAGGCCTCCAGGTAGCGATGGCTGTCCCAGTCCATCACCGCGATCGTCTCGCCGACCTGCGCCCCGCAGCCGCTCAGCACATTGGCCAGCTTGGCGACGCGGCCGGTGAACTCCGGGTAGCCCAGGCGCAGCTTGTCGCGGTAGACGATCTGGCGCCGGATGCCGCGTGCACGCGCCGTGATGAGCAGCTGCTTGATCAGCAGCGGAAAGGCATAGGCCGAAGGCGTCTGCACGATGGGCTCGCGTTGCATCTTTTCTCCTCGCAGGATTCTGTCGGTCGTGTCGGGGGCCGCTGCCGGGGCGCGGCCCTGCGCCCGACTATGCATGCTGGCTGCGGCCCGCGTCTTGCCGCGAGGCGCTGCTGCCAAGGGGCCGCACCCGGCGTGCGGCGCGCACCCCGGGTGTACGGGGATGGCGCGACGGCCGCGCTTTGCGCACCCTGTAGAGGCGGCCGCCGGAGCGCACCCGGCGCCGCCATCCCACCACCTGCACACGGAAGCCGACCATGCTCGAGTTCTTCTTCGACATCTCCAGCCCCTGGACCTACCTGGCCTTCCACAACGTGCAGCCACTGGCGCGCGAGCAGGGTGTTGCACTGCACTGGAAGCCCATCCTGGTCGGCGGCATCTTCAACACCGTCAATCCCGGCGTGTACGAGTTCCGCAAGCACGGCACCCCGGGCAAGCAGCGCTACATGGTCAAGGACCTCGCCGACTGGGCGCGCCATACCGGCCTGGACATCCGCTTTCCGCCGAGCCTCTTTCCCATCAACAGCGTCAAGGCGATGCGCGCCTGCGTGTTCCTGCTGCAGGGCGACGCCGGCGCGGCCAGCGCCGCGCAGGCGGGTGCCGGACCCATGGCGGACTTCGCGCGCGCCGCCTTCGAGGCCTACTGGGCAAGGGATCAGGACATCTCGGACGACGCGGTGCTCGAAGACGTGTGCCGCCGCGCCGGCCTGGACCCGGCGCCGGTGATGCGCGCGATCCAGGAGCCCGCCATCAAGGACGGCCTGCGCCGCAACACCGACGAGCTGATCGCGCGCGGCGGCTTCGGCTCGCCGTCGATGTTCGTCAACGGCGACGACCTGTATTTCGGCAACGATCGACTGCACCTGGTGCGCGAGGCCCTGCTCAGGGCGCGATGCTGAAGGCCCCCCAAGACTGTCATCCTTGGCGCCGGCCCGGCCGCGCGCCGACCCTGGACTCCCGGAGAAGAAAACGATGAGCGCAGTGCATTACCGCGTGCAGGACGACGTGGCCGTCCTCACCATCCAGAACCCGCCGGTCAACGCGGCCTCGCAGCCGGTGCGCGCCGGCATCGTCGAGGGCGTGCGCAAGGCGATCGCCGACGCGGCGGTCAAGGCGATCGTGCTGATCGGCGGCGGGCGCACCTTCGTCGCCGGCGCCGACATCCGCGAATTCGGCCAGCCGATGCAGCCGCCGCATTTCCCGGAGGTGATCGAGGCGCTGGAGAGCTCGACCAAGCCGGTGGTGGCGGCGCTGCACGGCACCGCGCTGGGCGGCGGCCTGGAGTTCGCGCTGTCCTGCCATTACCGCGTGGCGCTGGCCTCCGCCAAGCTCGGCCTGCCCGAGGTGAACCTCGGCCTGCTGCCCGGCGCGGGCGGCACGCAGCGCCTGCCGCGCATCGTCGGCGCGCAGAAGGCGCTGGACATGATCCTGAGCGGCAAGCCGGTGGGCGCCCAGGCCGCGCTCGAGCTGGGCCTGGTCGAGCAGGTGGTGGCGGGCAGCACGCAGCCGGAGCTGGAAGCCGCGGCGATCCGCTTCGCGCACCAGCGCGCGCAGGCGGGCGGTCCGCACCCCTGCGCCAGCCAGCGCACCGACCGCATCCGCGGCACCGATCCGGCGCTGTTCGCGCAGGTCCGCGACCAGAACGCGGCCAGGTGGGCCGGGCGACTGGCCGAGTTCAAGATCATCGAGTGTGTCGAGGCCGCCTGCTTCAAGCCCAGCTTCGAGGAGGGCTCGCAGGTCGAGCGCGACAACTTCATGGAGCTGCGCGCCAGCCCGCAATCCAAGGCGCTGCGCTACGCCTTCTTCGCCGAACGCGAGGCGGCCAAGATCCCGGACCTGCCGGCGGACGTCCAGCCACGGGCGATCCGCTCGGCCGCGGTGATCGGCGCCGGCACCATGGGTGGCGGCATCGCCATGTGCTTCGCCAACGCCGGCATCCCGGTGCAGATCCTCGACACCGCGCAGGCGGCGATCGACGCCGGCCTGGCCCGCGTGCGCGACAACTACGCGACCTCGGTGGCGCGCGGCTCCCTGGCGCAGGCGCGGGCCGACCAGGCGCTGGGCCGGATCGCCACCACCACGCGCTACGAGGACATCGGCCAGGCCGACATCGTGATCGAGGCGGCGTTCGAGGACATGCAGGTCAAGCACGCCGTGTTCGGCGCGCTCGACCGCGTGATGAAGCCCGGCGCGATCCTGGCCAGCAACACCTCGACCCTGGACATCGACGCCATCGCCGCCGCCACGCAGCGGCCGCAGGACGTCGTCGGCACGCACTTCTTCTCGCCGGCGAACGTGATGAAGCTGCAGGAGAACGTGCGCGGCGAGAAGACCGGCGCCGACACCATCGCCAGCGTCATGAGCCTGGCGCGCACGCTGGGCAAGGTGCCGGTGCTGGCCGGAAACTGCCACGGCTTCATCGGCAACCGCATCCTCTATGTCTACGGTCGCGAGTGCGATTTCCTGCTCGAGGAAGGCGCCACGCCCTGGCAGATCGACCGCGCCCTGAAGGGTTTCGGCTTCCCGATGGGCCTGTACCTGATGCGCGACCTCGCCGGCCTCGACGTCGGCTGGCGCGTGCGCAAGGGCCAGGAGCCCACGCGCGACACGTCGCTGCGCTACTCGCCGGTGGCGGACCGCATCTGCGAGCTCGGCCGCTACGGCCAGAAGACCGGCGCCGGCTACTACCGCTACGAAGGTCGCACCGCCACGCCGGATCCGGAGATCGAGGCGCTGATCGAAGCGGTCGCCGCCGAGCTCGGCATCAAGCGTCGCCAGGTCAGCGACGAGGAGATCGTCACGCGCGTGCTCACCAGCATGGCCAACGAGGGCGCACGCATCCTCGGCGAGGGCATCGCCATCCGCGCCTCGGACATCGACGTGACCTACCTGTACGGCTACGGCTTCCCGCGCCATCGCGGCGGCCCGATGTACTGGGCAGAAGAGCAGGGCCTGGACAAGGTGCTGGAGACCGTGCGCCGCTACGAGGCCACGCAGGGCGTGCTGTGGGCACCGGCGCCGCTGCTGGTGGAGCGCGCGCAGGCGGGCAGGGGCTGGAACGGCTAGAGACCGGCGCGACGGCCGGCCCGGCGGCGGGACGCCCACCACGCGGGTTCGGGTCTTCCGCGCGATGTCCGGCGGCTATGCGCCCGGAGCGGGGGCGGGATCGTCGCGGGCGGTGAGGTCGGACCAGAAATTCGCCGCGCCGCGGGCGCAGACCGCGCTGCCGAGCACCTCGCTCCAGGCGCGGTCGTTGCCGCCCTCGGTACGCCAGGACCACAGCCGCTGCGTCGACTGGCGCAGGTCGTACTCGCGGGTGAAGCCGATCGCGCCGTGCACCTGGTGGGCGATGGAGGTCGCCACGCCGATGGCCTGGTTGCAGCGCAGCTTGGCCGCGGCGATCTGGAAGCGCGCGTCCTGATCGCCAGCGCGATCGACCGCGCGGCAGGCCGCGCGCGCGGCGCAGGCGGCGGCCGCCACCTCGCCGCCGAACACGGCGAGCTGCTGCTGCACGGCCTGGAACTGGCCGATCGCGCGACCGAACTGCCGGCGCGTGCGCGCGTACTCCACCGAGCGATGCAGCGCCGACTCCAGCGCACCGGCGATCTGCGCGCAGCGCACCAGCGCGTGGCGGTCGGCCGCGAGCGTCGCGCCGCGTGCCGCGCCCTGCAGCAGGACCGGCGCGGCGTTGAAGCGCAGCGTGTCGCGCGGCTCGCCGGCCAGGTTGTGCGCGCTGGCGAGCGCCGCGGCATCCGCGCGGCGCAGCAGCAGCGTGCAGGCGCCGGCCGCATCGTCGGGCAGCAGCGCCAGGATCACCTCGGCGTGGCGGCCCCAGGGCACGCCGGCCAGCGTGCCGGTGAAGCGGCGCGTGTGCGGATCGATCCGCCCCTGCGCCTGCGGCGCCAGCAGCAGCAACCCGGCCGGGCGTTCGAGGCCGGCCTGCGCGGCGAGCTGCGCCGCCAGCATCGCCTCGCCCAGCGGCAGCGGCGCGGCGTGGTAACCCAGCGCATGCAGCACGGCGCCGGCATCGTCCCAGTCACCGCCCACGCCGCCCTGCGCCTCGGGGACCAGCAGGTCGGGCACGCCGAGTTCGATCACCTGCTGCCACAGCGTGGCGTCGAAGCCTTCCACGCGCGGCGTGACCTGCGCGTCCGCGAGCAGGCGGCCGAGGGTGTCGGCCAGCATCTGGCGCTGCTCGCTCATCGTGATGCTCCCGCGTGCAGGACCGCGTGAATGCCGGCGTGCAAAGCCGCGCCCACGACGCTGCCGGGTGCGGACCCGCGGCATGCATGGCGTCGTCGATCAGGGGAGGTGTTCATCGCAGCCCCAGTCCGCGCGCGATGATCCCGCGCAGGATCTCGCGCGTGCCGCCGCGCAGCGAGAACGAGGGCGACACCTGCAGCAGCAGCGCCAGCGTGCGCGCGAAATCATCGTCGTCCTCCAGGCGCAGGCCCGTGTCGGCCAGCGCCTGCACCATCGCCGGCAGCGCCTGCTCGAAGGCATTGCCCAGGTCCTTGACCACCGCCGCCTCCACCGCCGGATCCGTGCCGCGCGCCAGCTGCCCGGCCACCGACAGCGACATCTGGCGCAGCGTCCAGATCTGCGCCGTGACCTGGCCGATGGCGTGACGCAGGGACTCGCCGGGCGAGGACCCGGCCACGCGCAGCAGCTCGAAGAACAGCGCGATGCCGGACAGGTAGCGCTCCGGCCCGCTGCGCTCCAGCGACAGCTCCGCGGTCACCTGCTTCCAGCCGGCGCCCTCGCTGCCGAGCAGGGCATCGGCCTCGACGATGCAGTCCTCGAAGAAGATCTCGTTGAAATGGTGGTCACCCACCAGGTCCGCGATCGGCTGCACGCGCATGCCCGGCGTGCCGAGCTCCAGCAGGAACTGCGACAGGCCGGCGTGGCGGTCCTTGTCGTCGGCCGGCGCGGTGCGCGCCAGCACGATGATCAGGTGGCTGCGATGCGCCAGCGTGGTCCAGATCTTCTGTCCGTCGAGCTTCCAGCGGCCGTCGGGCAGGCGCTGCGCGCGCGTGCGCACGGAGGCAAGGTCGGAGCCGGCATTGGGCTCCGACATGCCGATGCAGCAGAACGCCTCGCCGCGCGCGATGCGCGGCACGTAGCGCTGCTTCTGCGCCTCGCTGCCCCAGCGCAGGATCGCCGGCGCGGTCTGGCGGTCACCGATCCAGTGCGCGCCCACCGGCGCGCCCGCGGCGAGCAATTCCTCCATGAGCACGTAGCGCTCCAGCGCGCTGCGCGCCTGGCCGCCGTAGGCCTTCGGCCAGGTCATGCCGATCCAGCCGCGCTCGCCGAGCCGCCGCGAGAAATCGGCGTCGAACACCGCCCAGCAGTTCGCCTTCTTCTGCATCGGGTAGCCCGGCGGCAAGGCGCGCGCGAGGAAGTCGCGGATCTCGGCGCGGAAGGCCGGGATGCCGGGCGGCAGATCGACGGGATCGAAGTGGAACGTCTGCACGAAGGAGGGCGTGGGGAGAAGCGGCAAGCGGGCCGGTTCGATGATGGCCGGGCGCGGATGCCAGGGGCAAGCCGGCTGTGCCCCCTCTCCCCAACCCCTCTCCCGCAAGGGGAGAGGGGCTTTTCCTGGGCCCTGTCAGCCGCCAGTCCGCCACGCCGACAAGCCGCACTTCGCCGCTGCCCACTCAACCACCAAGCCGCCCTGCTCTCCGCCAACCCGCTTCTCCACCAAGCCGCTCTGCTCTCCGCCAACCCGCTTCTCCGCCACGCCGCCAACCGGCAGCGGCGCGTGCTTGTGCTGGTCT
>CAMLNE010000050.1 GCA_946481265.1 uncultured Panacagrimonas sp.
GCCTTCCCGCAGCGCAGCTCGGTGGCTGCACCGGCACGCGCCAGGAAGGAGCGTCGGCCAGGTGCGCCTGACACCGGCGGGGGCGGGCTCATGTCCTTTCTCCATTCATCGGGGACTTGCGCGGGGCGCGGGCCGCGCCACGTTACGCGCAACGGCTTGCACACGCGATGCGGCGCGCGCCGGCCGGGTCCGCTGCCCAGGGACTCTTCCTTCCGCCGGCCGGTCGAGGGCGCATGGATAAGGACACCCGCACCTCGATCCGGAAAGCGCCCGAGGGCTTCCTGGATCCTGCGCTCCTGGCCTGCATCCAGAAGGACGGAATCGATGCCCGGCGCCGCGACCTGATCCGCGGTGCGTTCACCGCCGCCGTGGCGGCGCTGTCCGGTTCCGCCGCCGCGGCAACGCCATCGTCACCCGCCGGCGAGGCCGACATCCTCAAGCTGCCGCCGTGGAGCACCTCGCTGGGAAAGCCGGTGGTCTTCAAGCCGTACGGAGAGCCCTCCCTCCACGAGACGGCGCTGGCCCGACGCCAGTCACCGGGCCTGACCAGCGTGGCGCAGGCATCGGTGTCGTTCGCGCCGCTGCAGGGCCTGTTCGGGATCATCACGCCCTCGGGCCTGCACTTCGAGCGTCATCACCAGGGCTGGATCGACGTCGATCCGTCCCGTCATCGCCTGATGATCAACGGCCTGGTGAAGCGCCCGCGCGTCTACACGATGGACGACCTGATGCGCCTGCCCTCGGTGTCGCGCATCCACTTCATCGAGTGCGGCGCCAACACCGCGATGGAATGGGCCAACGTCGCCGTGCCGACCGTGCAGTACACGCACGGCATGCTCTCCTGCTCCGAGTTCACCGGCGTGCCGCTGTCGGTGCTGCTCGATGACGCCAGGATCGATCGATCGCGCGCACGCTTCGTCCTGGCCGAAGGCGCCGACGGATCGGGCATGACGCGCACCCTTCCCCTGGAGCGCGCGCTCGACGACGCGATCGTGGCCTACGGCATGAACGGCGAGATGCTGCGTCCGGAGAACGGCTATCCCCTGCGCCTGGTGGTGCCGGGCGTCCAGGGCGTTTCCTGGGTGAAGTGGCTGCGCCGCATCGAGGTGGGCGACCAGCCCTACGGGACGAAGGACGAGGTCGCGCACTACGTCGACCTGATGCCCGATGGCCGCCTGCGCCAGTACACCTCGATCCAGGAAGCCAAGTCGGTCATCACCACGCCGTCGGGCGGCCAGCGCCTGCTCGGCCCGGGCTTCTGCAACGTGACGGGCCTGGCGTGGTCGGGCCGGGGTGCGATCAAGCGGGTCGACGTGTCGTTCGACGGTGGCCGGAACTGGAAGCAGGCGAGGCTGGAGACCCCGGTGCTTCCCAAGGCGCTGACGCGCTTCAACTGCGACTGGACCTGGGACGGCAGGCCCTGCCTGCTGCAGAGCCGGGCCACGGACCAGACCGGGTTCGTGCAGCCGACGTATCGCATGCTGCGCGAGGTCCGGGGCACGCGCTCGATCTATCACAACAACGCGATCCAGACCTGGCGTGTCGACGCCGCCGGCGAAGTCTCGAACGTGCAGCCATGACCAGGATCACCGCGCGCTGGATGGCCATGGTCATGCTCATCGCCGGGTCGGCGGTGGGTGCCGATTACCCGGGCGTCGGGCGGGCGCCGACGGATGCCGAGCTGCGCGCCTGGGACATCGACGTTCGCCCGGACTTCACCGGGCTGCCGGCCGGACAGGGCAGCGTGGCCGAGGGCGAGGCGATCTGGGAGCAAGGCTGCGCGAGCTGCCACGGCGACTTCGGCGATGCCAACCACGTGTTCACGCCGCTGGTGGGCAACACCACCCCCGAGGACATCGAGCGCGGCCGCGTGGCCTCGCTGCAGGCCGGCGGCAGCTACCGGACCACCTTCACCAAGGTGGCGTCCGTCTCGACGCTGTGGGACTACATCCATCGCGCCATGCCCTGGGACCGGCCGAAGTCGCTTTCGGTGAACCAGGTGTACGCGGTGCTGGCCTACCTGCTGCACCTGGCGGATATCGTCCCGTCCGACTTCCTGCTGTCGCAGGACAGCATCGTCGCGGTCCAGGCGCGCATGCCGAATCGCGATGGCATGACGCAGGAGCATGGCCTGTGGAAGGTCGATGGCCGGCCCGACACGCACAACACCGCCTGCATGCAGGACTGCCTGGAGCAGCCGGTCGAGCTCAGCTCGTCCCTGCCGGAGCACGCGCGCGGATCCCATGGCGACCTGTCGAAGCAGATGCGCGCGTTCGGGCCGGTCCGCGGGATCGCGCTCGCCGCGACCGACCCCGCATCGACGGCGGTGACGCCACCGGCCACCTCGGCAGGCGAGGCCGCGCCCGAGGTGATGCGCCTGCTCTCGAGCAGCGGATGCCTTGGCTGCCATGCGCTCGACGCAAGGCAGGTCGGCCCCGGCTTTGCCGAGGTGGCCGCAAGGTACCGCGAGCGACCGGATGCCGCGGCCTATCTCGCCACCCGGATCCGCGGTGGCAGCAGCGGCGTGTGGGGCCCGGTCCCCATGCCGCCCTTCGCACAGCTGCCCGCGGCGACGGTCGAGACCCTTTCCCGATGGATCGCAGGAGGAGCGCCCAGATGAGAACGCTGCACGAGGCCAAGGCGGTGCAGGATCGACGCGGGGCGGAGCCGCGGTTTTCGCGGCGGCAGCTGCTCGGCTCCGGCGCGCGGCTCGTCGGCAGCCTGCTGCTGCTGTCCCTGGCACCGCTTCGCGCACTGGCGACGGCCGTGGAGAACGCCTTCAAGGAGCGCACGGTTGCCGACGTGCTCAAGACCCTGGGCAGCGAGGCCACGCCCAGCGAGCTGATCACGCTGACGACACCGTATATCGCCGAGAACGGCGCCGTCGTCCCGGTCTCGGTGAAGAGCGCGCTGCCGTCGACCACCGAGATCTACCTGATCGTCGAAAAGAACCCCAACCCGCTGGCGGCCGTCTTCTCCATCCCCGAGCAGACCGAGCCCGCCATCGGCGCGCGGGTGAAGGTCGCGCAGACCTGCAACGTCATCGCGCTGGTCAAGGCGGACGGCAAGTTCTACAGCGCGTCGCGCGAGACCAAGGTCACCTTGGGCGGTTGCGGCGGCTGAACCAGGAGAACGTCATGGGTAGACCGATGAAGATCCGCGCGGCGACGAAGGACGCTCTGACCGAGGTGAAGGTGCTGATCGCCCATCCCATGGAGACCGGCCTGCGCAAGGATCCGGAGGGCAAGACCATACCGGGGCACTACATCACCGAGCTTGTCGCCCGGCACAACGACCGGCAGGTGCTCTCCGCCGCCTGGGGGCCGGCGGTCTCGCAGAATCCCTTCGTGTCGTTCCAGTTCAGGGGCGGCGCGCCGGGCGACACGGTGAGCGTCACCTGGAAAGACAACCAGGGCGACACGCGCAGCGATCAGGTCACGCTCTCCTGATGAAGGCGCCCGCTCACATCCGCTCGGGCCTGGTGGCCGGCGCCGTCGGGCTGCTGTCGTGCATGGCGCCGCTTGCGGTCACGGCCGGTGACGAGGACGTCTTCGCGCAGTACCGCGAGATGCTGGACGAGGGCAATCCGGCCGAACTCGTCGAGATGCAGGGCGAGGAGCTCTGGCAGACGCCGGGCGGTCCGCACGACAAGTCGCTGGCGGGCTGCGACCTCGGACTCGGGGCCGGCGTGGTGGCCGGTGCGTACGCGGCCCTGCCGCGCTACTTCGAGGATGCCGGTCGCGTCATGGACCTGGAAACCCGTCTGGCCTGGTGCATGACGACGCTGCAGGGCCTCCCCGAGGCGCAGGTGAGGGCCAGGCCTTTCTCGAGCTCGGGCCAGGCCGCCACCGACCTGGAGGCCCTCACCGCCTGGATCGCCGGCCAGTCGCGCGGGCGACCCATCGCGGTGCCGCTGGCGCATCCGCAGGAACGCGCGGCGTACGAGGAGGGCCAGCGCCTGTTCTTCTATCGCGCCGGGCCCTACGACTTCTCCTGCGCGAGCTGCCATTCCCAGACCGGCAAGCGCATCCGGCTCACGGCGCTGCCCAACCTGAGCACGCAGGAGGGGGCGGCCAGCGCCTACCGCTCGTGGCCGGCCTACCGCGTGTCGCAGGGATCGCTGCGCACGATGCAGTGGCGCATGGTCGACTGCGCCCGGCAGCAGCGCTTGCCTGAACTGATGTTCGGCTCGCCGGCGGCGGTCAGCCTGCTCACCTGGCTGGCTGCGACCGCCAGCGGCGGCGTCATGGACGCGCCGGGGCTCAAGCGATGAACGGCTGGCGCGCCGGGGCCTGCGCGATGACGGTCGTCGGCCTGGCATGGACGCTGATCGTTGCCGCCGCCGGTGCGGACGGGCTGGCCGCCTCGTACCGCGCCAAGGGACAGGCCGGCCTGGACCGTCTCGAGCAGACCGAGCAGCAGCGGCTCTGCAGCGGACCGGTCGGCATGCGCATCGATGGGCAAGCCGCCGCGCGCATCCAGAAGCAGGCCATGGCGCAGGTGCGGATGCCGTCGGACGGACGCTTCACCGGCACATGGCAGGAAGGCGAGAAGATCGCGCAGACCGGCACCGGCCTGCAGTCTTCCGACGATCCGGCGGTGCCCAGCGGTGGTAACTGCTACGCGTGCCACGAGCTGGCGCCGGGCGAGATGTCCTACGGCACCCTGGGCCCTTCCCTGGCCGGCTACGGCAAGACCCGCGGCCGCTCGGAGGCGATGCTCCAGTACACCTGGACGCGCCTGTGGAATCCGCACGCGCACAATCCCTGCAGCCACATGCCGCGTTTCGGAGATGCCGGGATCCTCACCGAGCAGCAGATCCGCGACGTGATGGCCCTGCTGTTCGACCCGGATTCGCCGGTGAACCGATGAGCTCCCTGCCCGCCCGCGCACCGGCACGATCGCCATGAACGGATTCGTCACACGCCGCGAGTTCCTGCAGATCCTGGCCGCCGCGGTGACGGCCGGACTGCCGATCTCGCACGGCCTGGCCGGTGCGGATGCCGCCTGGGAAGGCCTGTACGAGCTTCCGCGCTTCGGCCGCGTGCACCTGCTGCACTTCACCGACTGCCACGCCCAGCTCAAGCCCATCCTGTTTCGCGAACCGTCGGCGAACCTGGGCATCGGCACGGCCCGCAACCGGCCTCCGCACCTGGTCGGCGAGCCCTTGCTCGAGGCCTACGGCATCCGGCCCGGCACCGCCGAGGCCTACGCACTGAGCTGCCTCGACTTCGAGGACGCCGCCGCGCGCTTCGGCCGGGTGGGCGGCTTTGCACACCTGTCCACGCTGGTGAAGCGGATCAGGGCGACGCGGCCCGGCGCCCTGCTGCTCGACGGCGGCGATACCTGGCAAGGATCCGCGACGGCCTTGTGGACGCAGGGACAGGACATGGTCGAGGCCTGCCGCGCCATGGGGGTCGACGTCATGACCGGACACTTCGAGTTCACCCTGGGCAGTGCACGCGTCGAGCAGCTCATCGCCACCGAACTCGCGGACCGGACCGACTTCCTCGCCCACAACGTGCAGACGGTGGACTTCGGCGATCCGGTCTTCGCCCCGTACGTCATCCGCGAGATCAACGGGGTTGCGACGGCGATCATCGGCCAGGCCTTTCCCTACACGCCCATCGCCAATCCCGCCCACTTCATCCCCGACTGGAGCTTCGGCATCCAGGAGGACCACCTGCAGCAGATGGTGACCCAGGCGCGTGCGAAGGGAGCGGCCATCGTGGTGCTGCTGTCGCACAACGGCATGGACGTCGACCTCAAGCTCGCCGGCCGCGTCACCGGCATCGACGCCATCCTGGGCGGGCACACCCACGACGCGGTGGCCCGGCCGGTCGAGGTCCGCAATACCGGCGGCACGACGCTGGTCACCAATGCCGGCAGCAACGGGAAATTTCTCGGGGTGCTCGATTTCCAGGTGGAGAACGGGCGACCGGTCGGCTGGCAGTACCGGCTGCTGCCGGTCTTCGCCAACGCGCTGGCGCCCGATCCGCAGATGAGCGCCCTGATCGAGCGGCTGCGCGCGCCGTTCGAGTCCCGCCTGCGCGAACCCCTTGCCGTCGCCGGCGAGACGCTCTACCGCCGCGGCACCTTCAACGGGACCTTCGACCAGGTGATCCTCGACGCGCTGCTCGATGAAAAGGAGGCCGAGATCGCCTTCTCGCCGGGCTTCCGCTGGGGCACGAGCCTGCTGGCGGGACTGCCGATCACCACCGAGGACGTGATGAACCAGACCGCGATCTCGTATCCGCAGACCACGCTGACCGAGATGACCGGAGAGCGCATCAAGACGATCCTCGAGGATGTGGCGGACAACCTGTTCAACCCGGATCCCTACCTGCAGCAGGGCGGCGACATGGTGCGTGTCGGCGGCCTGACCTACGCCATCGAACCCGCCGAACGCATGGGCCGGCGCGTGCAGGACCTGCAGCTGCGCGGTCGTCCGCTCGAGGCGGGCAAGACCTACAAGGTCGCCGGCTGGGCGCCGGTCGCGGCCAACGTGGAAGGCGAGCCGGTGTGGGATGTCGTGAGCCGATGGCTCAAGGGACAGAAGGAGGTCGTCGCGCGCGGAACCAATGCTCCGCGCCTGATCGGCACCGACGGCAACCGGGGAATGGTGTAGACCATGGCGCGACCGACGCGGAAGAGCCGATCGGCGACGCGGCCCGACACCACGACAGCGCCCGCCCCGGGGGCGGGCCCTCGATCCATTCCGGGCGGTCCGGCAGGACCGCCCGTACCCGCGGGATGCAGCGTAACCACGAGCCGAGGATGACCATGACGGACGCAAGCCTTGCCAATGCGATGAAGGAGAAGGTCGAGTACATCCGCAGCCATCCCGAGGTCGCGCGCGCCGTGTTCAAGGCGCGCACGCAACTGGAAAGCGGCACGCGGTGTACCGCGCGGGTCCGCGACTTCCCGCCCATGGTGATCGACGAGCCGCCCGCCCTCGGCGGCGAGGATGCCGGCGTCAACCCGGTGGAGCTGCTGCTGGTATCCCTGGGCACCTGCCAGGAGATCGTGTATTCGCTCTACGCGCAGATGATGGGCATCGAGCTCGAATCGGTGAGCTGCGATGTCAGGGGCGAACTCGATGTGCGCGGCATCTTCGGCATCGATGCGGCCATCCCGGCCGGGTACCAGAAGATCCGGTTCGAGACCCGCCTGGAGACGCAGGCGCCGCAGGCGGAGCTGGAGCGGCTGATCCGCACGGTCGAGATGTGCTGCCCGACGCTGGATACCCTGAAGCGCCCCATCGACGTGGCGGGCAGCGTCTTGGTCAATGGCGCTCCCTTCACCTGCGCCTAGAGTCCGTTGACGCCATTTCGATCCGTGCACTGCGCCGAGGCGCCTGCGCCGCAGCGACCGAAATGGCGTTTACTGGCCCTGGCCTGCACGTCCTGATTTGCGAACAGCATTGTCTTCATCGCCGCACCACCGTCCCAATGGAGCGCCACCGACCATGAACACCGTGACCCGACCTCTTGCGACCGCCCTGGCCTTCGCCTTTCTCGCCGTGGCATCCGTTCCACCCGCCACCGCCGACGAGACCTGCAACTCGCCGTACATGGCGCGGCTGATCAAGGGACAGGAGCAGTTCCTCCACGTGTGGGTCCTGGGCGTCAAGGGAATGGGCGACGGATCGGACAAGCTGGTCACGGTCGACTCGGACCCCAAGAGCAAGACCTACGGCACCGTCATCCACACGCTGTCGGTCGGCGGCCGCGGCGAGGCCCATCACATGGGGTTCACGGATGACCGCAAGTACCTGTGGGCCGGACGCCTGGACGACAACAAGATCTTCGTGTTCGACGTCGGCACCGACCCGGCGAAGCCGACCCTGGTGCGCACGCTCGACGACTTCGTCGACCAGACCCAGTACGTCGGACCGCACACGTTCTACGCGATGCCGGGCCGCATGCTCGTCGCCGCACTCTCCAACGCCAAGGACCACGGCGGCGAGACCGGGCTTGCCATGTACAGCAATGCCGGCGAGCTGATCGAAACCTACGACATGCCGCGTGGCGTCAGCGAGATCGGCAAGGGCGATGGATACGGCTACGACATCGCGATCAATCCGCAGCAGAACACGATGCTGACATCCAGCTTCACCGGCTGGACCAACTACATGATGGACATGGGCACGCTGATCAAGGACGCGGCCGCCATGAAGAACTTCGGATCGACGATGGTGGTGTGGGACCTGAAGGCCATGCGGCCGAAGAAGATCCTCGACGTGCCCGGCGCACCGCTCGAGATCCGCTGGAACCTGTCCGGCGGATCCCGCTGGGCCGTCACGGCCACCGCCCTGACCTCGAAACTCTGGCTGATCAAGCAGGACGACAAGGGCGAATGGCAGGCCATGGACGTCGCCACCGTCGGCGATCCCGCCAAGATTCCGCTGCCCGTCGACATCTCGATCACGGCCGATGGCAAGGGCCTGTGGGTCAACACCTTCACGGACGGCAAGACCCGCTACTTCGACATGACGAATCCCGAGGCGCCCAAGCAGATCTACGAGCACCAGACCGGCAAGCAGGTGAACATGGTGTCGCAGAGTTGGGACGGCAAGCGCGTGTACCTGAGCTCCTCGCTGCTCGCGAACTGGGATCGCAAGGGCGCGGACGACGAACAGTTCCTGCGGGGCTACGACTGGGACGGCAAGCAGCTGACGCAGCGCTTCGACATCGACTTCTATGCCCTGAAGCTGGGTCGGGCACATCACATGAAGTTCAGCGCCAAGGCCGACCCGGTGGTGGCCGACGCGGCTTCGAGCCGCTGAGCGATGGTGCTCCGGCTGAACGCGGCGCTGGTCGCCCTGCTGGCCCTGGCAGGCAGCGGCGCGCCCGCGCTGGCCCGCGCCCAGGTGGAGCCGCAGCGGCCGGTCCAGGATTTCGTGCCGCCGCCCGCCGGCAGCTATCACCTGCCGCCGATCCAGGACGCGGCGAACGGCTGGGTACTGGAGGGAAACTACTTTCCCCGCCGCCTCTCGAGCTATACCCACGACGCGTTCACGCTGCTGACCTTCGTCTACACCTATTGCTCGGACCCGATCGGCTGTCCGCTGGCCTATGCGACGCTGCACTCGGTCAAGTCGGGCGTGCTCCAGGATCCATCGCTCAAGGGCAAGGTGCGCCTCGTGTGCCTTTCGTTCGATCCCACCCACGACACGCCCGAGGCCATGCGCCTCTACGGCGGCAGCCATGCACGCGATACCGCCCTGCCCTGGCACTTCCTGACCACCTACTCGATGACCACGCTCAGGCCCATCCTCGAGGGCTACGGCCAGGACATCGAGGTGGTCCATGATGCCGACGGCAAGCCGACCCGGGCACGAACCCACATGCTCAAGATGTTCCTGCTCGATCGCGAGGCGAAGGTGCGGGAGATCTACAGCGCGGCGTTCCTGCAGCCGGAGGTCATCCTCAACGACCTGCGGACCCTCGCGATGGAGCAGGCGCGCTAGCGGACGCTCGGCAACAGCCCCCCATGCCGAGCAGACCGCATCCCTGGCGTATGGCGCGAGCCCTGGAAATGCTCGCGCTGGCCGCGCTGCTGATCGCGGCCCCCGCCCTTCAGGCAGATTCGAATCCGAATCCGAATCCGGCAGCGTCGGTCATGCTGGGCCTGCCGCCGATGGACCACGATGAGGCGACGGACGCACAGCGCGAACTGGGACGTCGCCTGTTCTTCGACCGGCGGCTGTCCTTCAACGGCACCATGTCGTGCTCGATGTGCCACGTCCCGGAACAGGGCTTCGGTTCGACCGCGTCGCGCACCGCGATGGGCATCGAGGGCCGGAGCCTTCCGCGCAATGCGCCGACCCTTCTCAACGTGGGCTGGGTCACGCGACTCTTTCACGACGGGCGCGAGAACTCGCTCGCGACCCAGGCCTGGGCACCGCTGCTGAATCCGCTGGAAATGGCCAACCCCTCGGTCGGCTTCGTGCTGGAAAGGCTGTCGGGCATTCCGGAATACCGGGATCGCTTCCTGGCGGCATACGGAAGCAGCCAGCCGACGATGAGCGGGGTGGGCGAGGCACTGCAGGCGTTCGAGCGATCGCTGGTCGCGGCCGGATCGCGCTTCGACCGCTGGCGATACGCCGCGGAGGCGGACGCGCTGAGCGCGGTCGAGCAGGCCGGCTACCGGCTGTTCGTCGGCAAGGCCGGCTGTTCCGCCTGTCACCTGGTGGGCGAGCGCTTCGCCCTGTTCACCGACCAGGGCTACTACGCCACCGGCGCATCGCTTGCCACGCCCGAGGGTGGCGCCCACCAGGTGGCGCTGTCCTCCACCACCACGGTGGAGGTCGCCGATGTGGAGCTTGCCGCGTTCGTCGCTCCCGCGGCGACCGACCTGGGGCGCTTCGAGATCACCCTGGATCCGGCCGATCGCTTCGCCTTTCGCACGCCCACGCTGCGCAACATCGAGCGGACCGCACCGTACATGCACGATGGATCGCTGGCAGACCTCGAGGCCGTGGTGTCGTTCTACGACCAGGGGGGCAAGGCGGTGCCGAACAAGAGTGCGCTGGTTCGTCCGCTCCATCTGACGGCGCCCGAGCAGCGCGCCCTGGTCGCGTTCCTCAAGGCGCTGACCTCGCCGGCGGTGGATACGCTGCCGGCACAGCTTCGGGCGGAGTAGACGCGCCAGGGGGATCGTTCGGATCGCGACCCAAGGGAGCAGAGCAAGCGCAGAAGGGGAGCCTGGCCTTCCTGGTCAACACGCGGCCGATACCGGCCGGGCGCCCCGCGGGCAGATGACGGGATAGGAGCGCAGATGGCATCCGGCGGCTGGCCGCCGGATCCGGCGTGTCGAGGGTCCGGCGGCCGCGCGCCGCCATTTCCGGCGGAAATGGTGGATCGCCACCGCAGGCCCGCAAGGCGGCGGGCGTCGTTCCTCGGAACGGGGCTAGCTTGGTCCGCGAGCGGCGTCCGGCACCGCTGCAGCCGAGCCTGCGCTCGGCAGCAGGAACCAGAGCACGCCCGCCATGATGAACAGCGCCGGGACGTCGCCAATCAGGTTTGCATGCTCGTGGTGATCATTGGTGGCCTGCACGGCCATGATCGCCGCATGCACGATGCTCGACCAGATCGTGAACTGGATGAGGCTCCGGTGCTCGCGGGGCTTTCGCGATGCGATCACCAGGAAGACACCGAGCGTTGCGTAGACCCCCTGGATCATCTGCTCGTACTCCGTCTGCCTGGGTTCCCACGCCCAGCCATCGGGCCAAAGCCAGTTCATCAGCGGATAGAGCCCGACCAGAAGAAACAGGCCGAAGATCATCAGGGCCCACCGCAAGAACCGCTCTCGCGTTTCGTCGCTCATACGTCCCCCCCGTTCAATTGCCGCACCGGATCGCAACGTGTCGAACAAGCAAAGCGCCAAACCCCTTTTCCGGCACGCGCTACGGCACTGCCAAGGACCGCCGGCAGCGCCGCCGGATCATGAACCCCGGCCGCGGCCCGGACAAGGTATTGGCCTGCCGGGGCTGGACGATGGAAGAGCCGGCAAGGGGTCTCGCAACTTCAGAGCACGGCCGGCGCCCCGGATGTCCGGGGGAGAACAGGCCAGCTCCCCATGCGTCCCGCGTCACATGCAAGCTGCTTTTCCCGCTGCGGGCTTCAAGCCAACGCATCCTCCTGGGCCGATGATCCGAGGCATTCTCGTGCCCCTGGCGAGATCAGGCGACAGCGGTCACCTCGATCTCGATCATCGCGTTGGGCTCAAACAGGGACTTGACGCCCAACAGCGTGCATACCGGCGTGGCACCCGCCTCTGACCAGAGCTTCGACAGCTCGCCCATGTTCGCCATGATCCCGTCGACGTCGGTCGTATAAAAATTCATCCGCGCGATATTGGATGGCTTCATGCTCGCGGCTGTCAGCAACCCGACGACGTTTTCCCAGGCGAGCGTGAACTGCGCCTTGATGTCGCCTGGGTGCATGGATCCGCCATTGGCATCGTTCGAGGTTTGGCCGGAGCAGTACAGCACGCGTTGCCCGTTCGTCACTTCGATGGCGTGATTGATGTGAAAGCCGTTGAGCCACGTCTGCGGGTTGATAGGTTTCATCTGCATGATGTTGCGCTCCTTGTGGTTACCGATCGAGATGCTGTTGCAGGAACGCGGCGACCTTTTCGATCGCCTCCGTGCATTCCGGCAGGGTGGGATATAGCTGAAAGACGTGGAAGAGGTGCGGCCACTCGTCGAGCTTCACACTGATGCCGGCCTTGCGCGCGCGCGCAACGAACCGGCGCGAGTCGTCGAGCAGGACCTCGGCAGTCCCGACCTGCAAGTACAGCGGAGGTAGTCCGGCGAGATCCTCGAGGTCGGCGTAAAGCGGCGAAGCAAGCGGTTGGGTGCCGTCCGCGGGGCCCAAATACATGCGTGCCATCTCGCGCAAGCCATGGCGAGTGATCAGAACGTCCGGATGTTCCGGGTCGCTGCCCGTCAAGGAAAGATCCATCCAGGCCGAGAAGCAGATACCACAGGCAGGCAGCGGCAGGCCAAGGGATCGGGCACGCAGCATCGTCGACACCGTCAGGCCGCCACCGGCCGAATCTCCGGCGAAGGCGATGCGCTGCGCATCGTGCTTGTACGTTTCCATCACCCATTGGTAGACGTGCACGCAATCATCCAGGGCAGCGGGAAAAGGATGCTCCGGGCCGCGGCGGTATTCGACGAACAGAACACCGGCGCCTGACGCACGGGAGATGCGCGAGCACAGTTCCCGGTGAGAATGCGCCGAGCCGATGACGAATCCCCCGCCATGAAAGAACAGGACGATGTGATGCGTGTTTGCGCCCGGAGCAGTGATCAGCTCGCACGACACGCCGTCGGCGTCGATCGTCTTCACTTGCACGTCGGAGGGAGTGGGAAACATCTCGCGAAAATCGTCGAAACCCTTGCGTGCCTCTGCCAGCGGCATGGGCACTGCGGCGATCTGCGCCAGCAGCGGATGCGCGCGCAGCTGTTCGACCAGGGGAGCCAGTTGTTCGCTGGGCATGAGTCGTCTCCAGGTGTGATCAGAGCATGAACGGTGGTGGAAAGACGCCAAGGTCCTCGTAGGTGCTCTGTCGCACCACGTCGTCCGGATTCCGGAACTCCGGAATGACGTACTTGCCGAAGTACTCCAGTGATTCCATGATCTGGCGATGGCCGTTCCCGTCGATGCGGAAGATCACCTCGTCGATGCCCATTTTCTCAACACGCTTGACCTGCTCGATGATGTGATCCGGCGTGCCGTTGAGCACCTGCGGCAGGTGGTCGTTCATCCACTCGAGATCATCCTCGTGGCCGGCGATGAGTTTTTTCCAGTCGTTGAGGTAGGCATAGTCGGCGCTCTTCTCGCTGGTGCTGCCGAAGAACGCGACCAGGAATTTCATGAAGCCCAGGCAGGACGGCCGCACTTTTTCCAGCGCTTCCTTCTTGGTCGCCGCGCACTGGCCGCCCAGGAACAGGCGCGCGATCGAGCGGTTCCGCGTCCCGCCGGGGATCGGTGTCGCCTCGTTGGCTGCCGCGTGGTAGCGGCGGACCGCCTCTTCGACGTGGTCCCATCCGTAGACAGTAAAAGACATCACGCCCAGTCCCATGCGGGCCGCCTGCTCGTGCGTCGCCAGACCGGTTGATGAGACGAAGGTGCGCGGAAACTGGCGCTGCAACAGACGCGGCCACACCCGAACCGGATGCACCTTGTACAGGTCGCTGTGATGCTCGACGGTTTCCTGCGTGAGCGCTTTGATCACCAGGCGCAGGCTTTCCTCCCATTCCGCGGTGGTCTTGGCGGCGTCCACCTCGAAAGCCTGAACCACGTGCGGGTTGTTGCCGCGCACGGTCCCGATCTCGAGGCGCCCGTCGGAGATGACGTCGATGGTGGCCAAGCGCTCGGCCACGCGCAGCGGGTGATTGAACTTGAGCATCACCGAGGACATCGTCCGCAGCTTGATCCTGGAGGTCGCTTGCGCGACGGCGCCGTAGAGCACCTCCGGCGCTGAAGTCGTCGCCACGGGCCCGGTGAAGTGCTGCTCCGAACAGCCCCACACGTCGAAGCCCATCTCTTCGGCGTATTGGGCCTCGCGAATCACTTCCTTGTAGCGCTGCGCCACCGAGTAGCCACGCGGCGTGTCGGCTTCCGTGAACAATCCAAATTTCATGGTGCGTCTCCTCGAAGGGTTCTTCGGCCTGATTCAAAATCGCTTGCTCTGAGCACTGCCAGTGCAACGCCCATGCCGTTGCCGAAAGGCGGGCGAATAGCCCTCTTCAGGCCCAGCTGGTTGCAGATTTGCAACCATCGATGCAACCGCATTCCGCTTGATGCGTTGCAGGATTGCGAAAGGGCCGCACGATCCGGAGAATCGGCCTCATGTCGTGCAAAAGCGGCCTTCAGTCGTCCTCTTCCGGCGAGTCGCGGCGTCTGCGCCGGGCGCGCGAGCGTGTGCAGGCCGGTGACAAATGCGAGGCCGGCACGATCCGCAACGTCATCCTGGAGTCCTGGTTGCGGTCCCGCGCCGCCGGCGTGGATCCAAGCTGGGGATCTCGTCCGATGCCGGCCGTCGCAGGCCGTGCCGGAGATTCGGCCGATCAGCATCTGGTCAAGCTCGCAATGCCTGTCTTCGACTTCCTGCGCGACGCGCTGAGCGTGCACCCGCACCTGCTGATGCTCACTGGCCGCGATGCGCGTCCTCTGGCTCTGGCCGGTAGCGGCACGTCGGTGGAGGAAGGGGAGCGCATCAATGCGGCGGCCGGCGGCCTGTGGCGGGAAGATCGCGTCGGGACGGACGCGGTGGCGCTGTGCCACGCCATTGGCGAACCGGTGCAGGTGCACTGGTACGAGCACTTTGCTCTGATTGCCGACCCATGGACCGGCAATTCCTGCCCGATACGCGATCCGGACTCGCAGGATCTGCTCGGGACCATCAACCTGTACGCGTACGGCTGCATCGCGCATCCGCAGGCTTTCGAGCTCACCCGGGAGGCAGCTCGTTCGATTGAGCGCCAGCTGGCGCTGGATGAATCGCAGCGCCAGACCCGCGTGCTCCAATCGTTCACTGAAAGCCTGGCGCGCGCGCCTCACGATGCGTCGCTGTGCCTGAGCCGGCATGGCCGCGTCCTAGCCCTGTCGCCTACGTCTCGGCAGGTGCTGGGCCTGGGGTCCAGGAACCTTTTCGGGCGCCCACTTTCGGAGCTCGCAGGGGCCGGGTGCCTCCCGCCATGCAGTGCGCTCAGCGAACCTCGCACGCTGGAACTTCGTTGCGATGGAGATCGAACGGTGCGCGCCGATCTGCATCCGATCGCTGAGGGTCGTGACATCGTCGGCTTCCACCTGCGCCTTCGGAGACCGCGCGGCAGCGTTACACGACAGGCCGGCCTCTCCGCCGACATGAGCGCGTGGCAGGCGCATTGGCGCTTCGAGGACATCGTCGGTCACAGTCCCGCCCTGGTGGCCGCAATCGAAAGTGCCCGGGTCGTCGCCCGCTCCGATCTGAATGTGTTGCTGGTTGGCGAGTCAGGCACTGGCAAGGAGCTGTTCGCGCACGCAATCCATGTTGCGAGCGAACGGGCATCCGGTCCGATCGTATCGATCAACTGCGGCGGCCTTGGTGGCGAACTGCTTGCGGCCGAACTCTTCGGCTACGAGGAAGGTGCCTTCACCGGTGCCGCCCGTGGCGGCCGCCCTGGAAAGATCGAACTCGCTGACGGCGGCACGCTTTTCCTCGACGAAGTCGAAGCAATGTCGCCCGCGATGCAGGTGCAGTTGCTGCGCTTTCTCGAGGATCGCCGTTGCCTGCGGGTCGGTGGGTTGGCGCCGCGGACGGTCGACGTACGGGTCATCGCGGCGACCAACATGGATCTTCTAGAGATGGTGCAAGCGCGCGCGTTCCGGGGAGATCTGTATTACCGGCTGGCGACGTGGCCGGTGACGATCCCGCCGTTGCGTGATCGCAGCGTGGACGTCGAGGTACTCGCGGCTCATCTGCTGCGCGCTCAGGGTTGCGACCGAGCCCTGGCGGCTGACGCCCTCGCGACACTGCGCGCTCACGCTTGGCCCGGGAACGTCCGCGAACTTCGTAATGTCCTGCTGCAGGCCGGTCTTCGTGCCAGAGACCGAGAAATCACATCGCAGGATATTCGGATCACGCCACGTGTAGCGCCGTGCTCATCGTCTCCTCCCGAGGAACCATCCGGCGCTGAAACGCCGGATACGCTTGTGGCGGCGGAGCGTGACGCCATCCTCGCAATGCTCGCCCACCATGGCGGACGCATCGGAGAAACGGCGGCAGCGCTGGGCATCCACCGCGCGACGCTGTACCGAAAGCTGCGGCGTCATATTGTTCCCATGAGCGCCGG
>CAMLNE010000051.1 GCA_946481265.1 uncultured Panacagrimonas sp.
CGCCTGGTCCTGATTGCCGCGCTCGTAGGAGAATTCGGCCAGACGCAGGCGCGCCTGGCCGCCGATCAGCGGATCCGCCGCGGCCGCGGCGACCTGGCGGTAGAGCTGCTCGGCGCGGTCGCGCAGTCCGAACGAGAGGCTGTATTCGGCCAGCGCTGCCCAGTATTCCGGCGCGGCCTCGAACTCGCCGCCGGCCGCACGTTGCAGCTTGAGCAGCTCGGTGACGGCGGACATGTAGCGCGCGTCCCCGCCCATGAACAGGGCGGAGCGCAGGCGCGGATCTTCCGCGGATCCGGGCACGTAGGTGTCCGCGACAGCGGCAAACGACAGCACGAAGGCCGATAAAGCGGCCGCCGGCAACAGGGCGCGACGCATCATTCTTCCGCCGCCCTCCATTCCTTGAGCTTCATCGCAGGTTCCTTGCGGCTGCTGCCGCGCAGGATCTGCAGCTCCACGTCGCTGGCTTCCAGGCCCTTGGTGAAGACCGCCTCGAACCGGCCGGCGAGCGGTTCCGGCTCGTCGTCGCCCTCGACGTAGTGGCCGTTGAAGCTGACCCGGAGCCGGTGCGTGCCGCGATCCAGGTTGGTGATCAGCAGGCGCTGGAGCGCCCCTTTTTCCACGAGCGCGCGCGAATCGCGCTCACCGTAGCGGTAGGTCACGGGCGCGCCATCGTCGATCGTCAGGTTGATGTCGGACAACAGCACGTTGGGGAGCCGATTGCTGACGTAGACCGAGACCCGCGTCTGCGTGGGATAGAGAAAGGCTTCCTCGGCCAGCAGCGCGTCGCGGTTGAACTGGATCGCCTCGTCCTTGATTGCCTGCACGGTCTGGTCGAGCGTGATCGCGCCGTCATCGGGCGCCGTCGGCTCCATCGCGTGCACGCCCGTTGCGATGCTGCCCACGAGGGCGCAGACGCATAGGGGTCTCAGGGCCAGACGGCCGGAGAATCGGGGCATCAGGGGGTCGGTGTGCCGATTGCGAGCGCGCGAGTTTAGCAAATGATTTTCGCCATAGAGGTCGGTGTCGTAAGCCGCCGGCAACGCGATGCACGGTCCGACCGCCGGTGTGTCGATCGGTTCAGCGCGGCGTGCCCGTTCAGGTCGAGGCGGGCGGGCGGAAGTTGTCCTTCCAGGCGCGCAGGGCCGCGAACGCCTCCACGTCGTCGGTCGCTTCGTGGCCGATGCGCGTGGCCGCCGCGGCGCGTACCGAGGGATGTTCCGTGCGCAGGAACGGATTGATGCGCAGCTCCAGTTCGATACTGGACGGCAGGCTCGGTAGATTGAGCGCGCGCAGTTCGCGCACTCGCCCGACATGCTCGTTCAGGGCGTCGTTGCCCGGTTCCACGGCCTGCGCGAAGGCAAGGTTGGACAAGGTGTACTCATGCGTGCAGTAGACCTGCGTGGCCGGGGGCAGGGCGGACAGCCGCGCCAGCGAATCGTGCATCTGGCGGGGCGTGCCCTCGAACAGCCGGCCGCAGCCTCCCGAGAACAGGGTATCCCCGCACAGCAGGATGGGCGCGTCGAGGTCGCTGGCGGCGGCGTAGTACGCGATATGCCCCAGCGTATGGCCGGGGACCTCCATCACGTCGAAGCGTCGGCCCAGCACCTGCACCGTGTCGCCCTCCGCTAGCTCGACGCTCAGGTGCTTGATCTGGGCGCTTTCACGTCGCGGGCCATAGACCGGCACGGAATGGGCAGCCAGCAGGGTCGACAGGCCGCCGACATGATCGGGGTGGTGATGGGTGACCAGGATGGCCGTGAGTGCCAGCCCGCGTTCGGCGAGCACTTTTTCGACCGGGGCGGCATCGCCCGGATCGACGATCACGGCCTGGCGGCCGCGTACCAGCATCCACAGGTAGTTGTCCGTGAATGCCGGCACCGGAATCAGTTCGAGTTCAGGACTCGGCGACATGGCGAGACCAGATGGCAGCGGGACTGGGATCATAGCCTTGCCGGCGTAGAATCCGGGCATGTCTTACATCAGCATCCTTCGATGAGTGCCTGGCGACCGCCGCAGGGGGGCAGGCCTTTCTCGCGGCTCGCGCTCGATCGGTGGCTGGCCTCGCCACGCGGTCGCGAACTGATCGCGCTGGAGCAGCGCGAGCTGTCCCGCATGCTGCCCGACATTTTCGGCCGGCACGTCCTGCAGGTCGGCTCCTGGGGGCGCGGCGAGCAATTGCTCGAATGCGCGGAGACCCTGCATCGTGCAGTGCTCGGAACGGTCGGCGACTTCGGCGCCGCGGCCCTGACCGAAACCGAGCGGCTGCCGATCGCGGCCAAGACGGTGGACGCCGTGGTGCTGCCGCACACGCTCGAATTCACCCCTACACCGCACAACCTGCTGCGCGAGGCCACGCGCATCCTCACCGACCGCGGCCGCCTGTTCGTGATCGGCTTCAACCCCTGGGGAACCTGGGGGCTGCGCCAGCGGCTCGGCCTGCGTTACCGCGCCTTTCCCGCCGGTGCGCGCTTCTACAGCGTCGGCCGCCTGTGCGACTGGCTGGAACTGCTCGACATCGAAGTGGCCGAGGTCCGCCGCTTCGGCGTGGGGTTTCCCTGGAGCGCGCCGCGTTCCGACGGTGAGCCCTGGAGCGTGGCGAGCCTGACGCGGCCGTTCGCGGAAGCCTATCTGCTCAGCGCCAAGAAACGCGTGCTGCCGATGAACTTCGTGGGTCGCGTGCAGCGCGCCCAGGTCCGGTCGCTGGTGGGTGTCGCCACGCCGGCCGCGCATCGGGAAGGAGACTTGCAGGCGCGCCGTGACAGCCCACGGGATCCCGCACCCGCAGCATGAAAGACGTGGTGGCCTATACCGACGGAGCCTGCAAGGGCAATCCGGGCCGCGGCGGCTGGGGGGCCTGGCTGCGCTGGAATGCGCATGAAAAGCGTCTCTGCGGCGGCGAATTGCTGACGACCAACAACCGCATGGAGCTGATGGCCGCCATCCAGGCGCTGGAGGCACTGCGCGAACCCTGCCGCATGCTGCTGCACACGGATTCCACCTATGTGATGAAGGGGATCACGGAGTGGATGCCGGGCTGGAAACGCAGGAACTGGAGGACCGCGGACGGCAAGCCGGTCAAGAACATCGACCTCTGGCAGCGCCTGGACGAGGCAAGGCTGCGCCACCAGGTCGAGTGGCGCTGGGTGCGCGGTCACAACGGCGATGTCGGCAACGAGCTGGCGGATCAGCTCGCCAACCAGGGCATCACGACGCTCGGCTGAGGCGGCGCCGCGACGTCGGGCCGGCTTCGCGCTCTCGCGTTCATTTTTGCGACGTGGCGCGGCGCGGCGTGCGCCGTCGCCCGCAAGCCCGTTACCATCATTGCGCCGATCGCCCACTTCGCCTTCACCGCCGATGCGCCAACTCGTTCTCGATACTGAAACCACCGGCCTGTCGGTCGAGCAGGGGCACCGCATCATCGAGATCGGCGTGATCGAACTGGTCAACCGCCGCCCGACCGGCACCCACTTCCACCGTTACGTGAACCCCGGCCGGGAAGTGGACGCGGGGGCGGTGAACGTGCACGGCATCACCAACGAGTTCCTGGCCGACAAGCCGAGCTTCGCGCAGGTGGCCCAGGACCTGTGGAACTGGCTGGCGGGTGACGAGCTGATCATCCACAACGCGCCCTTCGACATCGGCTTCCTCGATGCGGAATTCCGTCTCTGCGGCATCGGGCGACCGCTGGCCGAGGCCTGCGTCGTCACCGATACCGTGCAGATGGCGCGCCGGCTGCATCCCGGCCAGAAGGCGAGCCTGGATGCCCTGTGCCGGCGCTACGAGGTGGACAACTCGAATCGCGAACTGCACGGTGCCCTGCTCGACGCGCGCCTGCTGGCCGACGTGTATCTGGCCATGACCGGCGGGCAGTCGATGCTCACGCTCGACGCCGCCCAGGCGCGCAGCGCCGACGGCGTGCGCGTGTCGTGGGCGCAACGCCTTGGGCTCGCGGAGCAGGCGCTGGTGGTGGTACGCCCGGATGAAACCGAGCTCGCCGCGCATTTGGCACGCCTGAAGTACATCGCGGGGAAGGGAAAGCTGGTCTGGACCGACGAGCTGCCCGCCGCCTGAGGCGCGCGGACTCGTGATCGCCGACGAGTTAGCCTGCGCCTACCGCATTCGAATCCGTCGCGGCGTTCAGCGCCGCGCCAGCGCGGTGATCACCTCGAAGTACGGTGGCCGGGACTCGCGTGAGCTCACCCGGCATTCCTCGACCTGCATGCCGGTGTCTTCCAGCATCGCCCGCAACGGGCCGACCTCCAGTCCCAGGTTGACGTGGTCGTAGGCGCGCTGGGTCTCTTCGTGCTGATGGCGGTGCAGCACGGCGATGACCAGCCGGCCGCCCGGCCGCAGCAGGCGTGCGGCTTCCGTCAGCAGTCGCGCCGGCTCGGCGCTGTAGCTCAGCGCGTGCATCGCAAAGACGTGGTCGAAACTGGCCTCGGCGAAGGGCAGCTGGTGCATGTCACCGAGGTGGAAGGCGACATTGGGGTAGCTGGCCAGGCGCCTGCGCGCGGCCTGGATGACCGCCGCGCTGATATCGACGCAGGTCACGCTGCGTGCGCGCCCGGCAATCAGCTCGGCGAACACGCCGTCGCCCGAGGCGAGGTCCAGCACGTCGCCGAGATCGAGCAGGGTCATCAGGGCGCGCGATGTCGCCTCCCAGCTCCGACCCGGCGAGTAGTACAGCTCCATGCGCCCGGCGACCGACTCGGCCCAGGTCTGGCCATGCGTGCGACGGCGTACCAGCTCACCCGCCCTTTCGCGGTCGAGCCGGGCCTGCGGATCGTCGAGGCGCGGGCGCAGCAGGTTCCAGATCGCACCGGCCGGCGTGCGGGCATCGGTATTGGTCGAGTACAGGGCCGCGCTGCTGGTCCGCTCGTCATGGACCAGGCCCGATTTCTTGAGCCGTGCGAGGTGGGTCGAGACGCGGCTCTGGGCGAGGCCGGTGATCTCGGTGAGCTCCGCGGCGGATAGCGCCTGCGCCTCCAGCAGCAACAGCAGGCGCAGGCGGCTGGCGTCGGCGAGCAGGCGGCAGGCCTCGGTGCCGAGGTCGATGGAAAGGGCGGTGCCGGCAGTCATGTGTTCGGTGGCGAGGATTGAACGCAGCATTCTGAGTCAGGCGTGAGCGGTCGGCAGCCTGTCGGCGCGCCGCTCGACCTTACCTTCGAAACGAAACCGCCGGCGCGAGGCCGGCGGCGCGACATGGAGTTTGGACGCAGGCAGCTTTCAGCCGCCGGCCTTCTTCCGGCGTGGCGGCATGGTGCTGCCCGCCGGCGGCATCTTCGCGGCAGCCGGCTTGCGTGCCTTGTTCGCCGCACGCGCAGCGCGGGATTCCGGCGACGGCTTTGTGGTCACGGCCTTCTTGGCGACGACCGGCGGTGGCTCGATGTCGAGCACCGAGCCGATGCGGTTCTTCACCCGCTTGCCGACTTCGTGCGCCCGGACCGCGGTCTGCCGGACCGCTGTCCGGCCCGTTTTCCCGGCAGCGTCCAACTCCTTCTCAAGGGCTTTCCGTGCCTGGGTTGCGGTCCTTGCGGCGGTCCGCTGCGCCTCGGCCGCCACTTTCCTGACGTCTTCGAGCGCCTTCTGCGCGGGCGCGGTGGCCCGGGCCAGGACCTTGCCGTCCAGTGCCGATGCGTCGCGTCCAACCAGGCGGGCCAATTCGGCACGGGTGTCGGCGACGATTGAGAGCGAGTCACGGGCCGCGGCAATGACCTTCTGTACCGTGTCCTGCAGCAAGTCGAGTTGCTGGGTGGCCAGCTCGCCCGGGCCGCTGGCGCGCCTGGCCGCGCCCACCGCGCTCTTGTAATAGTCGTTGAGCGCCTTGAGCTCCTGCTCGGCGAGCTTCTGCACACCTTCGAACACGACCCGGCTGGCATTGGCCACGACGTCCAGCGAGTCGCGGCGCAGGCGTTCGACGTGGGCCTTGAACTGATCCACCGCATCCCTGGCAGCCATATCGATCTCCCGGACGTTTCTAATTAGTGAACCGCGTGGTTCGAGAATAGGCAGCGTCGCAAGTCGTTGTCAAACGAAGGATTTCGCTGGATTTTCCGTCCCTGGAAAAAGTTTTGCGCGGTTTACGCTGCACTGCAGCGGCCGTTATGATCGGCGACCCCTTTTCCCTTCCGACCCCTTGCGCACCTGCGCCGCTGTCGGAACTCCCAATTTTCCATACCCATCGATCCAGGAGGGCAAGCTCCCCATGTATCAAGGCAAGTCACTGAAAGTGGTCGTTAATCACGAAGAACAGATTGCCGAGCTGATCTTCGACAGAGAAGGGGAGTCGATCAACAAGTTCGATGCCCGTACCGTTCAGGAACTGGGCGAGGCCGCCGCCGCGCTGGCCGCGGCCAAGGACCTCAAGGGTCTGATCGTATCCTCGGCCAAGGACGTGTTCATCGTCGGTGCCGATATCACCGAGTTCGGCGCCATCTTCGACAAGCCCGAAGCCGAAATCGCCGACTGGGCCTGGGAGGCGAACAAGGCCTTCAACGCCATCGAGGATCTGCCCTTCCCGAGCGTCACCGCGATCAACGGCGTGGCGCTGGGCGGTGGCTTCGAGATGTGCCTGTCGACCGACTTTCGCGTGATGTCGACCACCGCCCAGGTCGGCTTTCCCGAGGTCAAGCTGGGCATCATCCCCGGCTTCGGCGGTACGGTCCGCTGCCCGCGCCTGATCGGCGCGGACAACGCGATCGAGTGGATCGCCCAGGGCAACCCGCAGAAGGCCGACGTCGCGCTGAAGCTGCACGCGGTCGACGCGGTGGTCGCCGCCGACAAGCTCAAGGCCGCGTCCCTCTCGCTTCTCAAGCAGGCCATCGCCGGCCAGCGCGACTGGAAGGCGCGACGCGCGCAGAAGACCGGCCCGCTCAAGCTCAACCCGATGGAAGCCTCGATGGTGTTCGAGACGGCCAAGGGCTTCATCGCCGCGCAGGGCGGACGTCACTACCCGGCGCCGCTGGAGGCCGTGAAGGGAATCCAGAAGGCTGCCAGCAAGTCGCGTGACGAGGCGATCAGGATCGAGGGTCAGGGCTTCGCCAGGATGGCCAAGACCCCGCAGGCCGACGCCATGGTCACGCTCTTCCTCAACGACCAGATCGTGAAGAAGAAGTCGAAGGGCTATGCGAAGGTCGGCAAGCCGATCAAGCAGGCTGCGGTGCTTGGTGCGGGCATCATGGGTGGCGGCATCGCCTACGTGAGCTCGGCCCGGGGCACGCCGATCATCATGAAGGACATCGCCGACAAGCAGCTCGAACTCGGCGTCAACGAGGCCAACAAGCTGCTGGCCAAGGAAGTCGAGCGCAAGAAGATGACCGCAGCCAAGGCCGGTCAGATTCTTGGCAACATCCGTCCCACCCTGAATTACGGCGATTTCGGCACGGTCGACGTCGTCGTCGAGGCGGTGGTCGAGAACCCGAAGATCAAGAAGGCGGTACTGGCCGAGGTCGAGGCCGCGGTGAAGCCCGGCACGATCATCGCCACCAACACGTCCTCGATCTCGATCGAAGACCTGTCCGGCGCCGTGAAGAATCCCGAGAACTTCCTCGGCATGCACTTCTTCAACCCGGTCCACCGCATGCCGCTGGTCGAGGTCATTTACGGCCCCAAGACCAGCAAGGAAGCGATCGCCACGATCGCCACCTACGCCAGCACCATGGGCAAGACGCCCATCGTCGTGAAGAACTGTCCGGGCTTCCTGGTCAACCGCATCCTGTTCCCCTACTTCGCGGGCTGGGAGTTCGCGATCAACGATGGCGCCGACTTCGTGAAGGTCGACAAGGTCATGGAGGAGTTCGGCTGGCCGATGGGCCCGGCCTACCTCGAGGACGTGGTCGGCATCGATACCTCGCACCATGTTGGTGAAGTGCTCGCGGCTGGATATCCCGACCGCATGAGCCGCAGCAAGCGGACCATCATCGACGTGATGTACGAGGCCAAGCGCTTCGGCCAGAAGAACGGCATCGGCTTCTACAAGTACGAAACCGACCCGAAGGGCAAGCCCCGGAAGCTCATCGACCAGAGCACCTACGACCTGATCAAGCCGCTGCAGCCGAACGGCCAGGTCGACATGCCGGACCTCGAGATCATCGAACGCCTGATGATCCCGATGATCATCGAGACCGCGCGCTGCGTCGAAGACGGCATCGTCGGGTCGGCCGCCGAGGCCGACATGGGCCTGATCATGGGCATCGGCTTCCCGCCGTTCCGCGGCGGCGCGCTCAAGTACTGCGATCGCCTCGGCATGAAGGACGTCATCGAACGCGCCGCCCGCTACGTGCACCACGGCAAGCTCTACCACCCGACCGAGCGGATGAAGGAAATGGCCGCGAAGGGCGAAACCTACTACCAGAAGTGATGAAGACGGGAATCGGGAATGAATGGTCGGGAGTCGTCAACGCCCACCTCCGTTTCCACGATTCCCGATTCTCGATTCCCCATTCCCGGAGTTTCAAATGACTGATGTCGTGATCGTCGATGCCGTCCGCACTCCCATGGGCCGCTCCAAGGGCGGCATGTTTCGCAACGTGCGCGCAGAAGTGCTGTCGGCCGAGTTGATGAAGGCAGTCCTCAAGCGCAATCCGGCGTTGAAGCCGGCCGAGATCGAGGACGTGATCTGGGGCTGCGTGATCCAGACGCTGGAACAGGGCTTCAACATCGCGCGCAACGCCGCGCTGCTGGCCGGGCTGCCCATCACGGTGCCGGGCCAGACCATCAACCGCCTGTGCGGTTCGAGCATGAGCGCGATCCACATCGCGCACGCCAACATCCTGGCGGGCAACGGTGATACCTACCTGTGCGGCGGTGTCGAGCACATGGGCCACGTGCCGATGACGCACGGCTTCGATGGTGCGCCGGAACTCTCCATCAATACGGCGAAGGCCTCAGCGATGATGGGCCTGACTGCCGAGATGCTCACGCAGACGCACCAGATCAACCGCGAGCAGCAGGACGAATTCGCGCTGGCTTCGCACCAGAAGGCCTGGGCGGCCTACCAGAACGGCGAGTACAAGAGCCAGGTGATCGCCATCGACGGCCACGATGCGGACGGCGCGCCGATCGTCGCCGACTACGACGAGGTCGTTCGTGCGCAGGCCAGCCTCGCGGACCTGGCCAAGCTCCGGCCGGCGTTCAATCCCAAGGGCTCGGTCACCGCCGGCAACAGCTCGGCGATCTCGGACGGCGCGTCCTGCGTGCTGGTGATGAGCGCGGACAAGGCGAAGGCGCTCGGCCTCAAGCCGATGGCGAGGATCGTCGCGACCGCCGCCGCCGGCTGCAACGCGGCAATCATGGGGATCGGCCCTGTGCCGGCCACCCAGAAGGTCCTCAAGAAGGCCGGGCTCGAGATCAAGGACATCGATTATTTCGAGCTCAACGAGGCCTTTGCCGCGCAGTCGCTGGCGGTGATGAAGGATCTGAAGCTGCTCGATCGCATGGATCGCGTGAACATCAAGGGCGGCGCCATCGCACTCGGCCATCCGCTGGGCTGCTCGGGCGCGCGCATCACTGGCGCGCTGGCCCACGTGCTGCAGGAGAAGAACGCCCGCTTCGGCGTCGCCACCATGTGCATCGGCATGGGGCAGGGCGTGGCGACCTTGCTCGAGCGCGTGCACTGAGCCGGCGCCGGAATCGTCCGACTGTGGAAAAAGCGGGCGACGGCGACGTCGCCCGCTTTTTTTGTCCTCCGAGCGAGCGGATGGACGTGGGAAGGAGGCCAGGGCAGGGAAAGGCGCCGTGGACGAAGGGCAGGCAAGGAGCCTGAAGGAAAGCCGCACGAGAAGGCCCGGGTCCGGAACGGGCGAAGCGGTCCCACGCGTCCGCTCCTGGACCGCTTCCTTCCTTGGCGCCTCCGTGTGGTGCCTTTCTTCGCGATCTTCAACTGCGAGGTCCCGAGCACGTCTTCGTCGTGCAGATCCCATCGCAGGATTTCCTTCCGTTAACATCGGCGGCCTGGAAAAGGAAGGCCCATGCCGGGTCTTCGCACATTCCGGATCCACCCCGCTCCTCCCCGCATCATCCAGTGAAGCCATGAACAGCCCGGCCGCTCCCGTATCCCGCAAGACCTTCGACGAGGTCATGGTCCCCAATTACGCGCCCAGCGAGATCGTGCCGGTGCGCGGCGAGGGCTCGCGGCTGTGGGATCAGCAGGGTCGCGAATACCTGGATCTTGCCTGCGGCATCGCGGTGACCGGATTGGGACACTGCCATCCGCGGTTGGTGGCCGCCCTGACCGAGCAGGCCGGCAAGCTCTGGCACGTGTCGAACGTGATGACCAACGAGCCGGCGTTGCGCCTGGCCAGGCGCCTTACCGAGCTGAGCTTTGCGGACAAGGTGTTCTTCGCCAACAGCGGCTCGGAGGCCAACGAGGCAGCCTTCAAGCTGGCCCGCAAGCACGCCTCGCTCAAGCACGGCGCAGGCAAGCACGAGATCATTTCGTTCTTCAACGCGATCCATGGCCGGACCCTGTTTGCGGTCAGCGTGGGCGGGCAGGCGAAGTACACGCAGGGCTTCGAGCCGCTGCCGGGCGGCATCACGCACCTGCCGTTCAACGACGTCGAGGCGCTGCACAAGGCCGTTTCCTCGCGAACCTGCGCGGTGGTGATCGAGCCGGTGCAGGGCGAGGGCGGCGTGCTGCCGGCCACTCCCGAATTCCTGCGCGCCGCCCGCGAGCTGTGCACACGGCACAAGGCGCTGCTGGTCTTCGACGAAGTGCAGACCGGCAATGGGCGCAGCGGCAGCTTCTTCGCCTACGAGCAGTACGGCGTGACGCCCGACATCCTGACCACGGCCAAGGGCCTGGGCGGCGGCTTTCCGGTGGCCGCGATGCTCACCACCGACGAGATCGCCGGGAGCCTGGGCTTCGGTACGCATGGCTCGACCTACGGCGGCAACCCGCTGGCCACCTCGGTGGCGCTGGCCGCGGTCAACGAGATCGCGCGACCCGAGACGCTGGCCAACGTGAAGGCACGCGGCGAACAGCTGCGCGAGGGCATCCACGCCATTGCACGCCGTCACGGCGTGTTCGACGGCGTGCGCGGCATGGGACTGCTGCTCGGTGCGCCGATGAGCGCCGCCTGGATGGGGCGGGCCAAGGACGTGGTCAACGCCGGCATGCGCCGGGGCGTCTGGTGCCTGGTGGCGGGGCCGGACGTGCTGCGCCTGGCGCCCTCGCTGGTCATCGGCGAGGCCGAGGCCGCCGAGGGCCTGAGCCGGCTGGAGGCCGCCTGTGCCGACCTCGTCGCCCTTCCGCGCGCCGCGAACGCCTGAGCATGCGGACCATCGTGGAGTCCCTTGCGCGCCTGGTCCGGAGTGCCGGCTTCGCCACCCTGGTGGCGTGGCCGCTGTCGGCCGCCGGGCAGGTCCCCTGGTCATCCGGTGTCGACCAGAGCCCGACACGGGTGCTGCAGGTCGAACAGACCATGGGTCCGGTCCACCTGGAACGCCACGGGCGCGCGACCGACCTGAAGCCTGGTTTCCTGGTGCTCAGTGACGACCGCGTGACGCTCCCGCCGCGATCCAGGGTGGATCTGCAACTCTCGCGTTATGGCGAGATCGACCTGGTGGGCACGGAGGTATCGCCGGCGGCGATGAGCTTCGAGCGGTTGCCGTTCTCGACATGGGCGGTGGACCTGGAGACGCGCATGCGGCTGGAAAGCGGCGTGATGCGCCTGCACTGGCGGCGCGCCGCCGATGCCGCCGACTGGCCGTTCGGCGTCCTGCTGGGTCCGTGGTCGCTGAGCCTTGGGAACGGTGAGTTCCTGTTCCGTCGCGACGAGCGCGGCGCCCTGGCCTGCAACGTGTCGGGCAGCATCGAGCTGTCCGACGAGGCGAGCGAGGAGCCCAAGGCCATTGCGCCCGGACACTGCCAATCCCTGAGCCCGGACGGCGCACAGGAGGCGCACGCGCTGCGCGCCGGTGACTGGAGCGAGCTGCAGGTTGCTTTCCTGCCGATGGAACTCGACGAGCATAAGGCGAGCATCCCTTCGCAGCCGCAGCCGCCAGCGCCACCGGCGCCGGAGTCGGCGGCAGCACCGGAATTGGCACCGCAGGGTGCGGGCCCGGACGACCTCGCCACCACGTCCGAGCCGTCGCCTGCCATGCCGCAAGCCCCTGCATCGGCCAGCGCAGCCGGCATCGTGCCGCCGGTGGCCCTCGAGGCATCGCCGGAGCTGGCCGCGTCGATTCCGGCCGCGCCTTCGATCCCGACACCCCCGGCCACCGAACCGGCACCCGCGGCTACTCCGGCGCCCGAACCCACGCCTCCGCCCGTGGCGGCGGCAGCGCCGCCCGTTTCCCAGCGTCCGCTGGCCGATTCCGTTCTGCCGGCGCCGCCGCCGGGGACGCCGCCGGGGACGCCGCCGGGAACATCGGTCGGAGGCATACCGCCGCCGGCGAACCTGCCCATGGATGCGGCGCCGGCGTCGCTCACCGGGCCCGAGTGGATCGTCAACGTGACGAGCGTGACCGACCCGGCCGCCGCCCGGCGGCACCTCGAGGCGCTCAACGAGGCGGGCTATCCGGCGACGATGCGCACCGAGATGGTCCGCGGCCGCGCCTCGTACCGCGTGATCATCGGCGGCATCAGCAATGAGCAGGGCGCGCGCCGCACCGCCCAGCTCCTGTCGAGCAAGATGGGCTACACGACCGCCTGGCCGCTGCAGAAGCGCTGAACGGCGGCCCGCGCCCGCCGCGCCAAAGCTCGTTCAATGCGGCAGGCGCAAGCCGATCTCGGCGATGCGCTGCTTGTCCATGCGCTTGATGACGAGTTCGATCTCGCCGAGCCGCAGACGGTCGCCAACCACCGGCCGCGGTACCACCGAGGTGAAGAACGCGGCCACGGTCTTTTCCTGGTTGCCGTCCGGGAGCGTCATGCCGTAGGCCTCGGCCAGCGCGGTGGCCGACACCTGCGGATCGATGCGGAACTCTCCATAGAAGCGCTGCTCGGCCGCCACGGCCCGGGGCGCGGCGTGATTCTGGAATATGGCGTCGAGACCCGGTAGCTCGTCCTGCGCGGCGAGCAGCGAGATGTAGTCGGCCGCGCGCAGCGCTCCCCATTCGCGATAGCTGATGATCCTGCCGCGCCGCGCGATGCAGACGATGCGCGAGATGTCGTGCAACGGCAGCTCGCGTGACTTCAGGCCGATCAGGGACGAGGACTCACCGATGCGATAGCTCACGATCTCGTAGCCGCGCGTGCCGGGCAGATCGAAATCCAGTCGATTGACCAGGGTGCCCGGTGAGGGCATCTGCAGGCCAAGCAGGCGTGCCGCCGGGGCCAGGGTCCAACCCTGGACCACCAGCGACACCAGCACGATGAAGAACGCCACGTTGAAATACAGCTCGGCGTTGGGCACGCCGGCCATCCAGGGAAAGGTCGCCAGCACGATCGGCACCGAACCGCGCAGTCCGACCCACGAGATGTAGGCCACTTCGCGCAGCGGCATCCGGAAGGGCGCCAGTGACACTGCCACCGCCACCGGCCTCGCAATCACGATCAGGGCGCCGGCGATCAGCAGGCTTGGGATCGCGATCGGCACCAGTTCGGTCGGCGTCACCAGCAGGCCCAGGCCCACGAACATGCCGATCTGCGCCATCCAGGCCACGCCGTCATGAAAGCGGCGAATGCCGGCGTAGGCACGCGTGCGCCGGTTGCCTACCACCAGTCCGGCCAGGTAGGCAGCCAGGAAGCCACTGCCGTCGAGCAGCGCCGTGATGCCGAAGATCAGCAGGCCGCCGAAGAAGGCGAGCAGCGGATAGAGCGAGTCGCTCAGCTCCAGTCGGTTGAGCGCCCACACGAGCATGCGGCCGCCGGCGATGCCGAACAGGGCGCCCACGCCCATCTGCTGGATGAAGAACAGGATCGACTGGAAGGCGTCATACCCTTCCGGATTCTGGATGTAATGCAGCAGCGACAGGGTCAGGAACACCGCCATCGGATCATTGGCGCCCGACTCGATTTCCAGCACCGAGGTGACGCGCTCGTTGAGGCGCACCGCGCTGGTGTGCAACAGCGAGAACACCGCGGCCGCGTCGGTGGAGCCGACGATGGCGCCGATCAGCAGGCCTTCGGCCAGCGACAAGTCCAGCAGATGGGCGGCCACGGCGCCGGTGATCCCGGCGGTGATCACCACGGTGACGGTGGACAGCGCGATCGCCGGCGTCAGGCCGACGCGGAACGTCGCCATCTTGGTGCGCATGCCGCCATCGAACAGCACGACCGCCAGCGCCGCGGTGCCGGCCAGGTTGGCGAGCCCGAAGTCGCGGAACTCCACCCCGCCCGGGCCGTTCACACCAGCGAGCATGCCGACGAGCAGGAAGACCAGCAGCAGCGGCACGCCCAGGCGGGGCGTGATCACCGTCGCCAGGATGCTCGTTAGAAAGAGCACACCGGCCAGGAAAATGAGCTGGTTGGTGAACTCCAAGCCGTCTCCGCTGGGCGCTACTCTGCGGGCGGGCTGGCGGTATAGCCGCCGGTCGCGGAACTCAGCAGGCCGGCGAATATCGGGTGGAGCTTGGGCGTCGACGCCAGGATGTTGCCGGTGGTCAGCGGATCGGGCTGGCCGTAGATTTCGCTGACCATGCCGCCCGCCTCGTGGACCAGCACGATGCCGGCCGCCACGTCCCAGGGCTTCAGGTTGAGTTCCCAGAACGCGTCGAGCCGTCCCGCCGCCACGTACGCAAGGTCGAGTGCAGCCGAGCCCGCCCGCCGCACGCCAGCGGTGTTCGCCACCACGTTGCGCAGCATCGGGAGGTAGGCGTCGAGGTTGGCCGCACGGATCGGCACACCGGTGCCGATCAGCGCCTGGTCCATGTCCTTGCCGCCGCTGACACGAATCTTGCGATTGTTCAGGGTGGCGCCCGCGCCGCGGCTGGCCACGTACAGGTCCTGGGTGCAGGGCGCGTAGATCACGCCGTGTTCCAGCCGTCCCTTGACCGAGATGCCGATGGAGACCGCGAAGTGGGGCAGTCCGTGCAGGAAATTGGTGGTGCCGTCGAGCGGGTCGACGATCCACAGGACCTCGTTGTCGCCGATCTGCCCGCCTTCCTCTCCGAGGATCGCGTGCTGCGGGTAGGCCTTGTGGATGGTGCGGATGATCTCGGCCTCCGCGTTGCGGTCGACCTGGGTGACGAAGTCATTGCGGCCCTTGCGCTCGATCTGCAGCTGCGACGCGCGATCGAGGTTGCGCATGATGTAATTGCCCGCGCTGCGCGCGGCCGAGACGGCGATGTTGATCAGAGGATGCATGTCGGCAGTTTAAGGCAGCGACCGTGCACCCATCCGCCGGCCGGTTCCCGCCCGGCGTCCCTTGACCCGGTTTTCAGCTGCCCGAGATGACTTCAGAGCATTCCGCCGCATCCCCCGACGACGCGTTTTCCCGCATCCGTGTCGTGCTGGTCGCCACCACCCATCCCGGCAACATCGGTGCCGCCGCGCGCGCGATGCTCACCATGGGGCTCAGACGCCTCGTCCTGGTGGCGCCGCGCGCCTTCCCGGACGAACAGGCGACCAGCCGCGCCGCCGGTGCCGAGTCGATACTCGAGGCTGCCCGGGTGGTGCCCAGCCTGGAGGAGGCGGTTGCCGACTGCGCCTGGGTGGTGGCGGCGTCCGCGCGTCCACGTCACCTGGGCGACGAACCGCTGCAGCCCACCGACGCCGCGGTGCGGATGGTCGAAGCGGCGCAGGCGGGGGACGTGGCCCTGGTGTTCGGCTCCGAGCGGATGGGCCTGACCAACGAGGAGCTCGACCTCTGCCACGTGCAGACCCTGGTGCCGGCCAATCCGGGCTACTCCTCGCTCAATCTGGCCGCCGCGGTGCAGCTCTACGCCTGGGAGCTGCGCAAGGCGGCGGTGGCCGCGCCCCGGGTATCGCCCAAGGAAGGGCACCCCTGGTATGTGCCGCCCAGCCATG
>CAMLNE010000052.1 GCA_946481265.1 uncultured Panacagrimonas sp.
GCGCGGTGCAGCCTTCGAGATAGCTCACGTGGCTGCGTTCCTCGGCCACGATCAGGGTGCGTTCGAACTGGCCGGTGTTGCGCTCGTTGATGCGGAAATAGGTGCTCAGCTCCATCGGGCAGCGCACGCCCTTGGGGATGAACACGAAGCTGCCGTCGCTGAACACGGCCGAGTTGAGCGCCGCGAAGAAGTTGTCGCCGAAGGGCACCACCGTACCCAGGTACTTCTTCACGATCTCGGGATGCGAGTGCACCGCCTCGGAGATCGAGCAGAAGATCACGCCGGCCTCCGCCAGCTTCTTGCGGAACGTGGTGCCGACCGAGACCGAGTCGAACACCACGTCCACCGCCACCTGCGGCACCACGCCGGCCAGCATCTCCTGCTCGCGCAGGGGAATGCCGAGCTTGGTGTAGGTCTCGAGCAGCTTCGGATCGACCTCGTCAAGCGATTTCGGACGATCCTTCATCGATTTGGGCGCCGAGAAGTAGCTGATCGACTGGTAGTCCACCGGCGGGTAGGCGACGTGCGCCCACTTCGGCTCGGTCATCCGGATCCAGCGCCGATAGGCCTTCAGTCGCCACTCGAGCAGCCACTCGGGCTCCTGCTTGCGCGCCGAGATCAGGCGTACGACGTCCTCGGAGAGGCCGACGGGAATCGTCTCCGATTCGATGTCGGTGATGAAGCCGGCGCTGTAGGCCTGCGCGACTCTTCGCGTCACCAGGTCGCGAGCACTTTCGGCGCTGTTCTGTTCGATGGCTGCCATGAGGGTGGCCGTTGGGTTGATTCGCGTCAGCCCCGCGAGGGCGGGGAGAACAGGAGGGGATGTTCGCGCAGCTTTCGTGCCGCGCCGCGCCGCAGCGGCAGGGTCATCTGCGCCAGGCTGACCGCGTCGAGCGCACTGCGGATCGCGTCGTTGATCACGCGCCAGTGGGAGCGCACGCCACAATGGGACTCGATGCCGCAACCGCGGTGCACCGCGCACTCGGTCAGCGCGATCGGGCCTTCCAGCGCGGAGACGATCTGCGCCACCGTGATCTGCTCGGGCGAACGTGCCAGGCGGTAGCCGCCATGGGCGCCGCGCAGCGACTCGACCAGGCCCGCCTTGCCCAGCAGCTTGAGCAGCTTGGCCACGGTCGGCCCGGCCAGATGCGTGCTGGCCGCCAGTTCCTGCACGTTCTGCACGCGCCCGGGCTCGATGGCCAGGGCGGTCATCAGGACGGTGCCGTAATCGGTGAGTTTGCCGAGCTTGAACACGGTGAATTCAATCAAGACCAGATCGGTACGGATTGAAAGTCTACGCCCCAACGACGGACCCGGCAACGCGATAGCGGCAGAATGAGCGGATCCAGCGAGAGCGTGCATGAGCCATCAGATACAGGAGCAGGAGTGGGACGCGGTCGCGCCGTTCGTGCAGACCCTCATCGTGGGGCCCGAGCACCTGGACGATTTCGGCCACACCAACAACGTGGTGTACCTGTCCTGGCTGCAGGACGTGGCCTGGGCGCATTCCCTGTCACTGGGCTTCGGCATGGCGGACTACCGTCGCCTCGGCGCCGGCTGCGTGGCGCGCCGCCATGAGCTGGACTATCTGGCGCCGACGCACGCCGGCGATACGCTGCACGTCGCCACCTGGATTGCGGAGAACACCGGCCGTCTCGACATGTGGCGGGCCTACCAGATCATCCGCGCGCAGGACGGGCGGACGGTGCTGCGTGGTCGCACGCAGTGGATCTGCGTGGACATGAAGAGCGGCCGGCCACGCCGCCAGCCGCCGGAGTTCATCGCGGCCTACCGCCCCGCGCACCCTCTGCGCGCTGCGCAATAGAAGGGCAGGCGCCTCGCACCCCGCATGCCGCGCGGCGCGGATTGCCTACGAATCGCCAGGCGCGGCCAGCATGCGATCGAGCAGGAAGCACAGCGCGGGCAGCTGGTCGTTGAGCGTGTGCCCCGAATGCAGCAGGTGCAGTTCAGCGCGATTGCGCTGTGCGAAACGCTGCGCCCGCTCGACCGGCACGATATCGTCGTCCCAGCCGTGCACCACGCAGCAGGCACGCGGGATATCCAGGGGTTCATCGTCCCAGCCGGGGAAGTAGAGCGCCGGCGCCATCAGGAACAGCGCCTGCGGCCGCAGCGCCTCGCAGGCCATCGCCGAGACGTAGCCGCCCATGCTGGAGCCGACCAGGACGAGGCGCTGCGCCGAAGGTGCGAGATCGAGCAGCATGCGCACGCGCTCTTGCGCATCGTGGGTGCCACTATAATCCGGGCTCATCACCTCGAAACCGCGCGCCCGCGCCACCTCGGCCAGTCGCGTGATCTTGGTGCCCCAGGGCCCGCTTTCCTTGCCGTGGGCGAAGCAGACGAGACGTTCGGCGGACACGCTTTTACTCGCAGCATCGGGAGACGCGTCATGCTATCGGGACCGAACCGCAGGACCAAGGCCAGGGCCCGCAAGGAGCCGCTCGAGATCGACCTCACCGTCGCGTTCCGATTCGGCGACCAACCCGACGACAAGGTCACCATGATCGACAATCGCCGGGTCCCGCTGGTCGGCAGCGTGTTCGACAGCCGCGACCTGCTGCTGCGCAACTTCGTCAAGCTGCTGCTCAAGGCCGGCCTCGCGCAGCCCAGGGTGCTCAAGGAACTGATGCCCGCATTGAACCTGATCCGAACCAAACGATGAGATTCCTGCTGATCCTGGATGCCGCGCTGTTCACGCTGGCGAGCACGTTGGCGGTGGTCATGGGCGTGGTCCTGCTGATCTACGGCTTCCATACCGATCTGTCCGCGCGGGTGGGTGCCGAGATTCCGGGCGTGGCCAAGGTGATGGCCTGCTTTGCCGTGCTCGCGCTGGTGCTTGGCGTGGCGTTCTGGAGCCTGCTGAGAAAGGCGTCCTGGCGCTGGTGGGCGCATGCGGCGGCCGTCCTCGGCCTGGTGGCCGGATACTTCTTCCTCTATCGCGTCCTTGCCTCCTGAAACCGACCATGGCCCCGCGTCCCTTGCTGCTCCCGCGTCAATACCAGTGGTGGGGCCTGCTGCCGGCCCTCGCCGGTCTCTACGCCCTGAATCTCGTGGAAGGTCCGGTGACCGCGCTGCTGGCGGGCCCGCCAGCACTGCTGTGGATCGTCACCGGGCTGTCCATGGTCCTGCTGCGCGGCGATGCGCGGGTCACCGCCTACATGGCGCTCGGCTCGGTGCTGGCGGTGCTGGTCTCGCTGCCCATGGTGTTCGCCGCGGATCTGGCCGATGGACTCCTGTTCGGCCTGTTCGGGCTGGCCTGCTTCGTCGTCGCCGGCCGTGTCAGCCTGGGCGAGACGCTCACGCCGGAGGAGGTGCCCGAGCCGGACGACGACCTGCGCATGCAGGCCAAGGTCGGCTTCGACGAGGCGATCATGGGTTACTTCCTGATTGCTGCGCGCGTGCCCGGCGGTGCCCTGGCCGAGCGCATGTGCACCGAGGCGCTGGAACTGGGCCATGCGCTGGAAGGGCGCGGATGGCTCGAGGCGCCGGAGCGTCTGCATGCGGTGCCCGATGCGCCGGAGCGGGTCAACGCGCAGCCGGGCAAGCGCTACGGCTTCGACTTCGAGCGCATCAGCTTCGATTCCGGTTTCCAGCCGGACAGCGGCCTGCCCGGCGCCGAGCGCTGGGCGAGCCGTTACGCGAACCAGCGCGCATCGGCCTGGATGCTGCGCCACCCGGGACCGACGCGTCCCTGGCTGGTCTGCATCCACGGCTACCGGATGGGCGAGACCTGGATGGACTTCGGCCTGTTCAAGCCGGAATACCTGCACAAGCGACTGGGCCTGAACGTGCTGATGCCGGTGCTGCCGCTGCACGGGCCGCGCCGGGTCGGCCGCAAGTCCGGCGACCTGTACCTGGATGGCGACCTGCTCGACCTGCTGTTTGCGCAATCGCAGGCGCTGTGGGACCTGCGCCGATGGCTGGCCTGGCTGCGCAGCAACGAGGACCGGCCGCAGATCGGCGTCTATGGCGTGAGCCTGGGCGGCTACAACACCGGCCTGCTCGGTGGCTACGAGGACAACCTGGACTTCGTGATCGCGGGCATCCCGGTGAGCGATTTCGCCAGCGTGATCTGGAAGGTGATGCCGCCGCCGCATCGCCATTATTTCGAGGCGCGCGGGCTCGACGAGGCGCGCTATCGCCAGCTGCTGCGGCCGGTCTCGCCGCTGACGCTGCCCTGCCGCGTGGCGCGTGACCGCCGCTTCGTGGTCGCGGCGACCGCGGACCGCATCGTGCCGCCGGCGCAGCCCGCCGTGCTCGCGGCGCACTGGGAGACCCAGACGCGCTGGTATCAGGGCTCGCACATGAGCATCGGCCAGGAGGCCGAACCCGGCCTGACGCTGGAAGACGCCATGCGGGTGGCGGGCTGGAGCACGGACTCGCGTCCCTACGTCTGAGTGCCGGGCCGCCCACCTACAATGCGGCATCGCACCCGGAACCTGCCATGAAGAAAGTCGCCATCAGCGGCACCGGCCTGTTCACACCGGCCGAATCGATATCCAACGACGAGCTGGTCGCCAGCTTCAATGCCTACGTGGAGCGCTTCAACGCGCAGAACGCCGCGGCCATCGCGGCCGGGACCGAGACGGCGCTTGCGCCCTCGTCCTCCGAGTTCATCCTCAAGGCCTCCGGCATCGGCGCACGCTACGTGGTCAACAAGTCCGGCCTGCTGGACATCGATCACATGCGGCCGCGCATCGCGCCGCGACGTGACGACGAACCCTCGCTGCTGGCGGAGATGGGCATCGTCGCCGCACGCCAGGCCCTGGAGCGCGCGGGCCGCACGGCAGCCGATGTCGATTGCGTGCTGGTGGCCTGCTCGAACATGCAGCGCGCCTACCCCGCGATGGCCGTCGAGATCCAGAGCTTCCTCGGTGCCGGCGGCTACGGTTACGACATCAACGTCGCCTGCGCCTCGGCTGCCTTCGGCGTGCAGGCCGCGATGGACGCGGTGCGCCAGGGCAACGCGAAGTGCGCGCTGGTGATCAGCCCGGAGATCTGCTCGGGGCACCTGAATTTCCGCAACCGCGACTGCCACTTCATCTTCGGTGACGCCGCAACGGCGATCGTGATCGAGCCGTTCGAGTCGGCCGCGCCGGCGCATCGCTTCGAGATCCTCGGCGCACGTCTGAAGACCCAGTTCTCCAGCAACATCCGCAACAATTTCGGCTTCCTCAACAGCGCCGAGGATCCGCCGCGACGCTGGGACGACCTGCTGTTCAAGCAGGAGGGCCGCAAGGTCTTCAAGGAAGTGGTGCCGATGGTCTCGCAGCTGATCGTCGATCACCTGGGCGAGCTCGGCATCGAGCCCAACGCGGTGAAGCGCTTCTGGCTGCACCAGGCCAACCTGGCGATGAACCAGCTGATCTCCAAGCGCGTGCTGGGCCGTGACCCGTCCATCCTCGAAGCGCCGGTGATCCTCGACGAGTACGCCAACACCAGCTCGGCCGGTTCGGTGATCGCGTTCCACAAGCACCCGGACGGCTTCACGCCCGGCGACATCGGCGTGCTGTGCGCCTTCGGCGCCGGTTACTCCGCCGGCTGCGTGGTGCTGCGACGCGCTTGAACGGGCCACGCGCCGCGCCCGGGCCGGTCGAACCGATCGAGCAGCGCCTGCGCGGCGCGCTGCTCGGCACCCACGAGGACGCGCCGCGCCCGCTGGCCCACCTCGACCTGCCGCTCGATGCCGATCGCTGGCTGACGCCGGCGCTCATGAAGCAGCTGCGTCCCGCCGCGGTGCTGGCCGCGGTGTTCCGTCGCGACGACCGCTACTCGGTGATGCTGACGCGCCGCGCGCAGACGCTGTCCTCGCATCGCGGGCAGATCGCCTTTCCCGGTGGACGTCGCGACGATACCGATCCGTCGGCGGCCGCCAACGCGCTGCGCGAGGCGCAGGAGGAAGTGGGTCTGGATCCGGCACGCGTCGAGGTGATCGGCTACCTGGACGACTACCCGACCATCAGCCGCTACCTGGTCACGCCGGTGGTCGGACTGGTCGACGGCCCGTTCACGCCGGCGCCGGATCCCTCGGAGGTCGCCGAGGTGTTCGAGCTGCCGCTGCAGGTCGTGGTCGATCCGGCCTCCTACGAACGCAAGAGCCTGAGCCGCGGCGGGCTGGTGGTGCCGTACTACGAGCTGAACTGGGGCGACTACCGCGTGTGGGGCGTCACCGCCGGCATCCTGTTCGACCTATGCAACCGGGTGAACCGGCATGAGGGCTGAGCGCGCGCCGCTGCCGGACCCGGTCGCCGACGCCGTCCAGCTGCAGCGCGACGCGGCGGGACTGGGCTTCGACTGGACCCATGTCGACGAGCTGTGGGCCAAGCTGGCCGAGGAGATCGGCGAGCTGCGCGAGGCGCAGACGCAGGGGCAGGGCGAGGCGCGGGTGCTGGACGAATTCGGCGACCTGCTGTTCGTGGCCATCAACCTGTCGCGACACCTGAAGGTCGATCCGGCGGGCGCGCTGGCCCACGCCAACGCCAAGTTTCGCCGGCGCTTCGCCGTGGTGATGGCCGGCCGGGCGAGCTGGGAGCACCTGCAGGGACCATCGCGCATCGAGCGCATGGAGCAGCTCTGGCAGCAGGCCAAGCGCGACGGGCTCTGAGTCCCGCTGCCTGCCGCGCGTCGCGCCCTGCGGACGTCGCCGCCGGTGTTCCTGGCCCTAGAATGCGGCCTTCATCAACGTTTCCGTCGTCGAAACCATGTCCGATACCGCTCCCCGAATCGCCGTCCTCGGCGCCGCCGGCCGCATGGGCCGCGCCGTCATCCAGGCCGCGTCGGCCGCCCGCTTCACGCTGGGCGCCGCCCTCGATCGGCCTGGTGCGCCGGAACTGGGCCGCGATGCGGGCGAACTCGCCGGTGTCGAGGGTCGCGGTGTCGTCGTCACCGCCGACATCGCTGCCGCCGCGACGCACTTCGATATCGTCATCGACTTCACCCGCCCCGAGGGCACGCTCGCCGCGCTCGACACCTGCGTGGCGCAGGGCAAGGCGATGGTCATCGGCACCACCGGTTTTTCGCCCGACCAGGAAGCACGCATCGAGGCGGCGGCGCAGCGCATCGCCATCGTCAAGGCGGGCAATTTCAGCCTGGGCGTGAACCTCTGCCTGCAGCTGCTGGAGACCGCGGCGGCGGCACTGGGCGAGGGCTTCGACGTGGAGATCGTCGAGGCCCACCACAAGCACAAGGTCGATGCGCCCAGCGGCACCGCGCTGATGATGGGCGAGGCGGTGGCGCGCGGCGCCGGCAAGACGCTGTCCGAGCACGCGGTCTACGAGCGCCATGGCCACACCGGCGAGCGACCCAGGGGCGCGATCGGGTTTTCGACGATCCGCGGCGGCGACGTGGTGGGCGACCACAGCGTGATGTTCCTGGGCGACGGCGAGCGCGTCGAGATCACGCACAAGGCCAGCTCGCGCTTCAATTTCGCCAACGGCGCGGTGCGCGCCGCCGGCTGGCTGGTGGGCCGCCAGCCGGGGCTCTATTCGATGCGCGACGTGCTCGGCGGACGCACCCCGTAGCCCGTCGTCTCCTGGCCCGGACGCAGTCCGGGTCCGTTCGTCGTGCTGGAGGAAGGCCGCCCCGGACCGCGCCTGCGCCCGGACGGCGTCGGGGCTATTGCGCCGCCGCCTTGCTCGTCCACACGAAGGCGCGCTCGACGTGGCGGCCGGCGACGACCTGGACCGAGGCGCGCTGCTCCTTGCCCGCGTGCGTGGTGATCACCTCGTAACGCCCCGGTGGCAGATCGATCAGCAGGTAGGGACCGTCGGTGGTCAGGTCGAGCACGGTCGTGCCGGTGGCGTCCTGCACCTGCACCGGGACCGAGGCCAGGAACACGTTGTGTCCGCCGTCGTTGGTGGCAAAGGTCAGCGCCAGCGCGTAGTTCGCAAACTGCGTCCTGATCGCCTTCGATTCGGTGGATCCGATGCCACCGCTCAGGTAGGGGATGCCGCCCTGGTTGCGGCGTTCGGGCAGGTCGATGGCCGGATCCGGCGCGGTCACGCTCGGTGCCGTCTCGGTTGCGCCCTGCGGCCAGACCAGCGATCGCTGCACCGACACACCCGCCTTCAGGTCCACCTGCAGCGTCTTGTCGATACCGTCATGGCTGGCGCCGACCTGGTAGCGCCCGGGCACCAGGTTCACCAGCAGGTAGGGGCCCTCGGTGACCGTGTCCAGCACCGCGTTGCCGCTGGCGTCGCGGATGGTGACCGGCACCGAGGACAGGAAGACCTCCTTGCCGCCACTGCGCGTGGCAAACAGCAGGGTCAGTGCATAGCGCGAGCTCTCGGCCTTGACCGCCGCGGCCTCGTCGCTGCCGATGCCGCCGCTCAGGAACGTCACCTCGCCCTGCGTATGCACTTCCGGCAGGGACGAGGCGGCGGCCGCCAGCGGCGCCGTCATCGAAAGGATCATCAGCGCCGCGGCCAGCGGCCGTAGGGTGATCGGGATCATCGCAAGCTCCGTTCGGCAGGATGGAAGCCGGTGACACCTGACACGCGTCACCGGCCGGTATGGGGAGCATGCCATCGCGCAGCTTGCAGGGGATTGATCGGCGTCAATGCGCCGCTGGTGCGGGGCACGGCGAGGGTCGCGCTGCGCACTCGTCATCCTTCAACCCCGAAACCGCACCATCCCCGTTTACATGGACACTCAACCCTTGCGGAGCCTGTCGATGCGTAACCCCAGCTTTCTTCCCGGCCTGGTCCTCGGTGCAGTGGCGATGCTCGCCGCCTGCAACCAGCACGCCCATCGTCCGGAAACGGCCTCCGATGGGCACCCGGGTGAGCGCGAGCGCGCAGCCGCGGTGGCTGCCGTCGCCGGCGCCCACATGCAGGAGAAATTCGCCATCGCACCGTCAGCGCAGATGGCGGCCCAGGCCCGGATCGCACCGCCTGCGCCGCCACCGGTCGGCGTGATGCCGGCCGATCAGGATCGCGAGAACTACGCCGCGCTGGATCGCAATCCGATCCACCGCGTTGCCGAGGCGCCGGTGTCGACCTTCAGCGTGGACGTCGATACCGGCTCCTACTCCAACGTGCGCCGCTACCTGAGCCAGGGCAGGCTGCCGCCGCGCGACGCGGTGCGCGTGGAGGAGATGATCAACTACTTCGACTATCGCTACGACGCGCCCCGCGAGCGCGGCCAGCCGTTCGCGGTGACCACCGAGATCGCGCCGACGCCGTGGAATGCGCACACGCATCTGCTGCACGTGGGGATCCAGGGCTGGAAGCCGGAAGTTCGCCCGGTCGGCACCAACCTGGTGTTCCTGGTCGACGTGTCGGGCTCGATGCACGGCGCCGACAAGCTGCCGCTGGTCAAGACCGCGCTCAAGATGCTGCTGGCGGAGCTCGGCCCCAGGGACCGCATCAGCCTGGTCGTCTATGCCGGCGCCTCGGGCGTGGTGCTGGAGCCCACACCGGGCGACCAGCACGCGACCATCGCGGCCGCGCTGGATCGGCTGGAGGCGGGCGGTTCCACCAATGGCGGGGAGGGCATCCAGCTTGCCTACGCGATGGCGCGGCAGGGCTGGATCGAGGGCGGCGTCAACCGCGTGCTGCTGACCACCGACGGCGATTTCAACGTGGGTGTCACGCGCTTCGAGAGCCTGCTCGACCTGGTGCGCCAGCAGCGCAGCAGCGGCATCGCGCTGACCACCCTGGGCTTCGGCCAGGACAACTACAACGATCACCTGATGGAGCAGCTGGCCGACGCCGGCGACGGCAACCATGCCTACATCGACTCCGCGCAGGAGGCGCACAAGGTGCTGGTGCGTCAGCGCGAGGCCACGCTCACCACCATCGCGCGCGACGTCAAGATCCAGATCGAGTTCAACCCGGCGCAGGTGGCCGAGTACCGCCTGATCGGCTACGAGAACCGCATGCTGGCACGCGAGGACTTCAACAACGACGCGGTCGACGCCGGTGACATCGGGTCCGGTCACACGGTCACCGCGCTGTACGAGATTGCGCTGCAGGGCTCGGCCGGCCAGAGCGTGGATCCGCTGCGCTATGCGCCCTCCGGGAAGATCCAGAGCCGTGGCGACGAGCTCGCCCACCTGCGGCTTCGCTACAAGCAGCCGCAGGACGGCGCCGACGCGGCGAGCCAGCTGATCGAGAAAACCCTGCTGGCGCGCGACATCAAGACCGAGCTCGCACAGGGCAGCGAGGCATTGCGCCTGTCGGCCGCGGTCGCCGCCTTTGGCCAGCTGCTGTCGGGCGGCGTGCACCTGAAAGGCTTCGACTACACTGCCGTCGAGCGGCTCAGCGAGGGGCTGGGCGAAGACGAACACGGTGATCGCGCCGGCTTCCGCCAGCTCGTCAGGCTGGCTGGCGCGCTGACGGGCCGGGCCATGAATGCACCGGAGGCGAAGATCGGAGGGTAGGTCGACTGGAAGCCGATGCCACGACGGTCCGGACCACGGAGACGGTCGACGAAGACCGCGCCGGGAATGCCGACGAAGTGCTCATGCTGCGCTACCAGCAGGGGGATGCGGCCGCCTTCGAGACGCTGTACCGAAGGCACCGCGATCCCGTCTTCCGCTTCCTGCTGCGCGGCTGTTCCGATCGCGAACGCGCGGCCGAGCTGTTCCAGGAGGTCTGGGCCTCGGTGGTCAAGGCGCGCGCCGGCTGGCAGCCGCGCGCGCGGTTCACCACCTGGCTGTATCGCATCGCGCACAACCGCCTGGTCGACGACTACCGGCTCGCGCGCCTGTCGACCGAGCCGCTCGATGCGGACAGCGTGGCCGCGGCTCCCGCGTGCGAGCAGCCGGAGGCCCGGGTATCGGGCGCGCAACGCCTGCATCGGGTGCTGGTGGCCGTGCAGGCGCTGCCGGCCGAGCAGCGCGAGGCCTTCCTGCTCAAGGAGGAAGGCGGCATGAGCCTGGAGGAGATCGGCAGCATCACCGGCGTCGGGCGCGAGACGGTCAAGAGCCGCCTGCGCTACGCGCTGGCCAAGCTGCGTCAGGAGTTGCGCGATGTCCACTGAACGCCAGCCGCCGGACGATCGCGAACTGGACGGATTTCTCGACGGCCGTCATCCGCTCGGCAAGGCCTACCGCGAGGCCACGCAGGCAGACACCGCGCCGCGCGAACTCGATGACGCCATCCTGCGCATGGCACGCGAGGCGGCCGCGCAGGCGCCGCCGCGACGCGCGCGTCGCCCGCGCTGGATCCAGCCGCTGGCGATCGCCGCGACCCTGACCCTCTCGCTGGGCGTGCTGCTCAATCTCTGGCGCGATCCGGCCATGCGCGGACAGGTTGCGCCGGGCCAGGACACCACGCTCGAGCGCATGAAGGCACAGGCGCTCGACGAGGCGGCACAACGGGATCGATCGACGCCGCCGCAAGCCGCCATCGTCGCCGAACCGCAGGCGCAGCCCGCGCCGGTCGAAGCGCAGCAGAAGGAGGAGCAAGCGCCGCTTGGCAGGGCCGGCGCGGCCGCGCCCCCACCTCCGCCGCCGCCATCCGCCGCCGCCAAAAGGGCGCCGGCCATGCCGGCGCCGTCCTCGCCCAAGGCCGCCATGACGCCGCCGCCCGCGGTGGGCCGCGTCGAGCCCGATGCCGCCGCCGCCGATGCGGACGAGGCAGCGCGGCGCAGCGGATCCGGGCAGCGCGAGGCCGAGGCCCCGGCGGATCCGCGTGATGAAGCACCCGCACCTGCGGGCGCGTCCCCGTCATTCCATCGGATGCTGGAACCCGACCCGCCGGCTGCCGCATCGGCGCCACCGGCGCCCCGCATGGCGATGCCGCCGCGAGCCCCCGCACCGGCCGCGCCGACGGCCGACGGCACAGCCGCCGAATCCGCCGAGCCTGCCGCCGAGTCCTTGTCGGACCCGGCGTCGAGCCTGTCGCCGGAACAGCGGTTCGAGGCGATCCGCGCGCTGCTGCGACAGGGGGAAGAAGCCGAGGCACTGCGTGTCCTGCAGTCACTGCGCCGCGACTATCCCGACCTGCCGCTGCCGCCCGACCTGCAGGATTTCCAGCGGCGCGCCGATCCTTCGTAGGGTTGCGCGGGGCGCACCGCAGGGCATGCCTGCTTCGCGCGGGCCGCCCCTGGGAATGCCGCTCAGGCGGGCTCGGAATCCGCGACCTGACTGTCTTCTTCGCGCAGTTTCGCCGCATGCCGCCCCGGCGAGCCGGTGCGCCGGCACAGCGCGGCATAGAACGCCGGCACCATGAACAGCGTGAACACCGTAGAGAAGGCGACGCCGCAGGCGATCACCACGCCCAGGATGCGGCGCGCCTCGTAGCCGGCGCCGGTGGTCAGGATCAGCGGGATGGCGCCGGCGATGGTGGCGATGGAGGTCATCAGGATCGGCCGCAGGCGAATCTTCGCGGCGTCGATCAGCGCCTCGTCGAAGCCCCGGCCCTGGTCGCGTCGCTGGTTGGCGAACTCCACGATCAGGATGCCGTTCTTCGCGGCCAGGCCCACCAGCATCACGATGCCGATCTGCGAATACACGTTGAGCGTCATGCCCAGGGGCCACAGCGCCGCCAGCGCGCCGAACAGCGCCAGCGGCACCGTGCTCAGGATCACGATGGGATGGATGAAGCTCTCGAATTGCGCGGACAACACCAGGAAGACGATCACCAGCGCCATGGCGAAGGTGAAGTACAGCGCGCTGCTGGATTCCTTGAACTCGCGCGAGTCGCCGCTGTACGCGATACGCGCCAGGCCACCGCTCTCCTCGCGCACCACGCGCTCGATGGCGGCCAGGCCCTCGCCCAGGGTGTAGCCGGGGGCCAGGTTCGCGGAGATCGTGATGGAACGCAGGCGGTCGACGCGGTTATAGGTGGCGGCGGCGGCGTGGTCGCGCATCTGCACCAGGCTGGATAACGGCACCAGCGCACCGGACTGTGCGCGCACGTAGACCTTGCCCATCGCGGAAGGATCGGCGCGATCCTGCGCCGGCGCCTGCAGCATCACTTCGTACTCCTCGCCGCGGTCCTGGAAACGCGTCACGCGACGCTCGCCGAACATCGACTCGATGGCCTGCGCGATGTCGCCGACGCGCACGCCCAGGTCGCCCGCGCGGCCGACGTCGATGTCGAGCTGGAACTGCGGCTTGGTCTCCTTGTAGTCGCTGTCCAGGCGGATCAGCCGCGGATGCTCCCGCTCCACGCGTTCGAGCACGCGGTCGCGCCACTCGGCCAGCTCCTCGTAGCTGGGTCCGCCCATGACGATCTGCACCGGCTGTCCGCCGCGACTGCCAAAGGCGCCGCGCTGCGTGACCACGATGCGCGCGGCGCGTACGTCCGCCAGCGAGTCGGTGATCTCGTCGGAGATCTGCGAGGCGGTGCGATCGCGCTCCTTCCACGGCGACAGCATCACGCCCACCGAGCCGGTGTTCACCTGGGTGGCGCCGCCGAAACCGGGCAGGCGGAACAGCACGCGCGCGATCTCGCCCTGGCCGAGCTTCTCGAGCAGGGACACCTCGATCTGCGACATCACGTCCGCGGTGTAGGAGAAGCTCGCCCCCTCCGGCGCGGTGACGTTCACCGTCAGCATGCCGCGATCCTCCTGCGGCGCGAATTCCTTGGGGATGGCCAGGAACAGCGCGCCGATCGCGAACAGCAGGGCGAGCAGGACCAGCGCCGAGATCGCCGGTCGTCCGGTGAGGTGGCCCAGCGCGCGCACGTAGGCTTCGCTGAAGCGGTCGAACAGCGCGTCGAAGCGCATGAAGAAGGCGCCGCGCTGCTCGTGTGCGCGCAGCAGCCACACGCAGAGCACGGGCGAGAGCGTCAGCGCGATCAGACCCGAGCAGCCCACCGCCGCGGCCAGGGCCAGCGCGAACTCCCTGAACAGGCGGCCGACATTGCCGTCGAGCAGGGCCAGCGGCGTGAACACGGCCATCAGCACCGCGGTCGTCGCCACGATGGCCATGCCCACCTCGCGCGCGCCGCGATATGCGGCCAGCAGCGGCGGCTCGCCCAGCTCCAGCCGGCGATGGATGTTCTCCACCATCACGATGGCGTCGTCCACCACCAGGCCGATCGCCAGCACCAGGGCGAGCAGGGTCAGGATGTTGATTGAGAAGCCGAACGCGGACAGGAAGATGAAGGAGGCGACCAGCGAGATCGGAACCGTCAGCGCCGGGATCAGGGTGGCGCGCGCGCTGCCCAGGAACAGGTAGATCACCGCGATCACGAACAGCGCGGCATAGGCCAGCGTCACCTGCACCTCGTGCAGCGCCGCCTCGATGAACTCCGAGGTGTCGAAGTTCAGGTCGATGGTCATGCCGTCGGGCAGCTCGTCGCGCAGCTGCAGGGCCAGCGCCTTGGCGCCACGTGCGACCTGCAGGGTGTTCGCGCTGGAGGTCTTGATGATGCCGATGCCCAGCGTCTCCACGCCGTTGGCGCGAAACGCCGTGCGCGGGTTCTCCGCCCCCAGCTCCACGCGCGCGACATCGCGCACGCGCACCGGGAAGCCGTCCGGACCGGTGCTGATCACCATCGCGCCGAAGGCCTCGGGACTGGTGTACTGGCGCTCGGTGCGCAGGGTGTACTCGCGATCGGTGGACTCGATCAGGCCCGCCGGGCGCTCCACGTTCTGCTCGACGATGGCGCGCTCCACGTCGGCGGCGGTCAGGCCGCGCGCGGCCAGGCGGTCGCGATCCAGCCAGATGCGCATGGCAAAGCGCTGGTCGCCGCCCAGGTTCACGCGCGATACGCCGTCGAGCACGGCGAAACGGTCCACCAGGTAGCGCTCCGCGTAGTCGGTCAGCTCCAGGCGGTTGAGCGTGGAGGAGGACAGCACGAAATACATGATCGCGGAGGCGTCGGCGTCCGCCTTGGTGACCTCCGGTGGATCGGCCTGGTCCGGGATGTTGCCGAGCACGCGCGACACGCGGTCGCGCACGTCGTTGGCGGCATCATCGATGTCGCGCGAGAGCTGGAACTCCACCGAGATGTTCGAGCGCCCGTCGCGCGAGGACGAGTTCAGGCGCTTGATGCCCTCGATGCCGGCGATCTGGTCCTCGATGATCTGGGTGATCTGCGTTTCGATCACCGCCGCCGAGGCGCCCGGGTAGCTGGTCCTGACCGAGACGATCGGCGGATCGATGTCCGGGTATTCGCGCACGGAGATGTCCAGCAGCGCGGCCACGCCGAAGACCACCAGGAGCAGGTTGAGCACGGTGGCCAGCACCGGCCGTTTGACCGAGATATCGGACAGCCACACGCAGGGTCTCTCCTTGCTTCGCGACGGTTGGAGGCGCCAATCGGGGAAAAATTATGCGCGGCCCCCTGGCCGACAGCGGAATCGGCAGAAGAGTTCGTGCGGACGAGCCGATGGCGGGACCGCATCGCTAGGGGAAGGTGCGCCCGGGCTGCCCGTATCCGGGCGCTGCCGCCGCGTTGCGTGTACCTGGCCTTGCGCACCCTGCGGATCGCCCAAAAAAACGCCGTCGTCTCCTGGCGAAGAATCCATTCGGCGCGGCGGGCGACCGGACAGGGACCACGGCTTCGCAGGAGAGGACAGCGAGAGGGAAGACGATTGGGCGGGGCGGTTGAGGGTTCCGGGCCAGGAGAAGGTGAAGCCGGGAGGATTCGAAGAAGTGAAGACCGGCAGGCGTGGCGACGACGGAGCGACGGAAGGGAGGGGAAGCCTTCCGCTGCCGGCGTGCATCGCGACCGCGCAGCAGGTGATCGGAAGCGTCGAGCCGAGGATGGACAGGCCCGGAGGCAGGATCTTGGGCCGACTTGCTGCGCGGGGTGATCAAGGGTTTGCCCTAGGGCCTGTTAACGCTATTTCGATCGCGGCGTTGCCCCCGCAAATCCGGC
>CAMLNE010000053.1 GCA_946481265.1 uncultured Panacagrimonas sp.
AGCGCGAAGCGCGTGCGCACCGTCTCGCACGCCAGCACCGCGCGCAGGCTTCGCGCCGCACACCCGGTTTGCATCTCGCACCGCGACGAAAAAGGAATCCCTCCCTGCGCCAGGGGTGAGCGGCGCGCGTTGACCCTTGCTGCGCGCCGATGCCGCGGCACAATGCGCGGCCATGTCCGTGCTCCAGCTCGAACTCCGCCGCTTGTTCATCGCACTCGGCTATTTCACGCGCCTGCCCATCCCCGCCTGGGTCGGCTGGTCGGCGCAGGAACTCGATCGCGCGGCGCGCTACTTTCCCCTGGTCGGTTTCGGCATCGGCGTGCTCGCCGCCGCGGTGCTCGCGCTGGGCCTGTCCGTCCTGCCGGCGAGCCTGGCCGTCGCGCTGTCGATGCTGACCACGATCCTGGCCACCGGTGCCTTCCACGAGGATGGCCTGGCGGACGCGGCGGACGGCTTGGGCGGCGGCCACGAACGCGGCCGCGCGCTGGCGATCATGCAGGACTCGCGCATCGGCAGCTTCGGATCGATCGCGCTGATCCTCGCCCTGCTGCTCAAGTTCGCCGCCCTGCTGGAGTTGGCGCGGTGGCAGCCGGAACTCGCGATGCTGGGCATGGTCGTCGCGCACGCCGGCTCGCGTGCCGCGGCGCTCGGTGTCATGGCCCTGCTGCCCTACGCGCGCAGCGACGAGACGCAGGCCAAGGCCCGGCCGGTGGCGCAGGGCATCCGGCCGATGGAGTGGGGCACCGGCATCGCGCTCGGGCTGGCACCGCTGCTGCTGGCCTGCCTGCTGCAGCTGCTGGCGCCGCAGCGCGGCCTGCTGGTGGTGCTCGCGCTGGCGGCCTGCACGATGTGCGCTGCGCGCTACTTTCATCGCCGCATCGGCGGATACACGGGCGATTGCCTGGGCGCAACGCAACAGGTCGCCGAGCTGTCGGTGTACCTGCTGCTGTGCGGCGCGATCGCCTGATGCACCTGCACCTGCTGCGCCATCCGCCGGTACAACTCGGCGAGGGCATCTGCTACGGCAGCAGCGACGTCCCGGCGCAGAGCTGGAGCGCGGCGCAGGTGCGTATCCTGCGCGACAGCCTCGGGGCGCAGCTGAGAGTCCACAGCAGTCCGTTGTCGCGCTGCCGCGTGCTCGCCGAGCGCCTGCGCCGCGCGGGTGACGCGCTGCGCATCGATGCGCGCCTGCGCGAGATGGACTTCGGCGAGTGGGAGCTGCAGCGCTACGCGGACATCGACCGTGCGCGCATCGACGCCTGGGCCGCCGATCCCTGGCATTTCCTGCCGCCCGACGGCGAAAGCGCGGACGCGATGAGCCGGCGCGTGCTCGGCGCGCTCGACGAACTGCTGGCCGAGGCGCGCGCCGAACGGGCCGAGGCGGTGCTGATCGTCGCGCACGGCGGACCGCTGCGCGTGATCCAGGGACATCTGCGCGGACTGCCGCGCGAGCAGTGGCTGGATCTTGCGTGCGCGCCAGGCTCGCTGTGCACCGTCGCCGACCTCTCGTAGGGTGGGCAAGGCGCCGCTTTGCGCAGCGTCGTGAGCGGCCCTGGTGCGCAGGGCTGCTGCGCCTGGCACATCCTGCGCGGTTGCACAGCGCGCGCTCGCGGCAGTAGAGTCGCCGCGATTCAGGTGTCCTTCGGCGGCGGTCGCATTCGTCGTCGAAGGGTGAAACGGGAAGCCGGTGCGCCTTGATGACGGTCGTCGTCAACGCAATCCCGGCACTGCCCCCGCAACGGTAGGCGAGCAGGACGCGGCAGATGCCACTGTGTCGATGTGATCGACACGGGAAGGCGCCACGTCCGGACCCCACAAGGTCGGCTCGCGAGTCCGGAGACCGGCCTGCAGCATCCGACGGCTCGCGGCGGGCGTGGCCGGACGAGTGCCGTCCGGTCGCCACTTTTCGCAAGACCCGCCCGCACCGTCCGCTCCCCGTTCTCCTCGATTCGTCTCCTACCAAGCACGTCGCGTGGGGCGACGCATCAGGAGCGTTTCATGTACAGGGGAGCTGCACCGCCGGTCCTGGCCCTGCTGGCCAGCTGCATTCCATTTCCCGTCACCGCGCAGGCGCCGGTAGCGGCGCTCGCGCCGGAGATCGTCGTCACCGCCTCGCGCGCCGCCGAGCCGCTCGACCAGGCGCTGGCGGCGGTCACCGCCATCACGCGCGACGACATCGAGCGCCTGCAGGTGCTGGACCTGCAGGACCTGTTCGTCGGCCTGCCGGGGATCACCTTCGCCAGCAACGGCGGTCCGGGGAAGTCCTCGTCGCTGTACGTGCGCGGCAGCGAGCCCGATCACGTGCTGGTGCTGATCGACGGCATCAAGCTGGGCTCGGCCACCAGCGGCAGCACGCCCTTCGAACAGATCCCGGTGGACCTGATCGAGCGCATCGAGATCGTGCGCGGCCCGCGTTCGAGCCTGTACGGATCGGAGGCGATCGGTGGCGTCATCCAGATCTTCACCCGGCGCGGCGCCGAGGGACGCAAGGCTGTGCCCTCGTTCGCGGCCGGGCGCGGCACGCGCGGTGACAGCCGCCTCGAAGCCGGTGTGCGCGGAGAGGTCGGGGCCGCCTGGTACAGCGCCGGTCTGAGTGGCCGGCACACCGACGGCATCAACGTGCGTCCCAACCAGCACCAGACCGACAAGGACGGGTTCGAGAGCCGCGCCGGCTCGCTGCGCCTCGGCTACCGGATTGGCGAGGACGCGGAGATTGCCGCGACCTACCTGGAGGCGCAGGGCGACAACGACTACGACGCGGCGTCGCAGGACCGGTCCGAGACGCAGAACCAGGTGTTCGGCGCCACGGCACGCTTCAAGCCGCTGTCGCGCTGGACGGTGAATCTCGGCGCCGGCCGCAGCCGCGACGAATCCGACAACTTCCTGGGCAACGGCTTCGTCGGCAACTTCGACACGCGGCGCGACTACGGCTCGCTGATCAACCAGATCGCGCTGGGTGACCGGCACACGCTCGCCCTGGGAGCCGATCAGCAGGACGATCGCATCGTCAGCACCACCGCCTATGCCCGGACGCGCCGACACAACACCGCCGTCTTCGGCCAGTACCGTGGGCAGGTCGGTGTACACGAATTCCAGGCCAGCCTGCGCAGCGACGACAACCAGCAGTTCGGTCGCCGCGATACCGGCGGCGCCGCTTACGCGTACCACGTCCTGCCACAGCTGCGCCTGGGCGTCTCCTACGGCACCGCGTTCAAGGCGCCGACATTCAACGAGCTGTATTTCCCGGGCTTCGGCAACCCGGATGCCGAGCCGGAGAAGTCAAAGAGCCTCGAGCTCGGGCTGAACGGCGCGAGCGGCGCGCTGAGCTACGCGCTCAATGCCTTCCAGACCCGGATCGAGGACCTGATCGCCTTCGATTCGGATATCGGCATGGCCAACAACGTCGACCAGGCGCGCATCCGCGGCGTGGAGGGCCAGGTCGGCGCGCGCCTCGGCGCGCTGCGCCTGCAGGGCGCGCTGACCTGGCTGCAGCCCGAGAACGACTCCGGCGGCGCCAACCACGGCAATACGCTGCCGCGACGCCGCGAGCGCTCGGGACGCCTCGACCTGGATTACGACTGGCGGCGGCTGAGCCTCGGCTTCACGGTCTACGGCGCGTCGAAGACCTACGACAACCCGGCCAACACCACGGTGCTCGACGGCTACGGCCTGCTGCACCTGCGTGCGGCGCTGCGGGTGATGCCGCAATGGCAGCTGCAACTCGAGGGCCGCAACGTGCTCGACAAGACCTACGAGACCGCCGCGAGCTACGCCAACCACGGCGCCTCGTTCATGGCGACGGTGCGCTACACGCCGTCCTCGTGATCGTGCGCCCCACCCAGCGGGAGCGTCACCCATGCGCCCCATCGCCCCATCCATTCGTCCTCCACAGGAGCCATACCGTGCAAAGCCTCAACGCCTCCACCCGCGCCTTCGCCGCCCTCGGCCTGGTCCTGCTGATGATCCTGACCCGCGGCCAGCACTTTGCCTCGGTCGATGCGCTGCCCAGCGCGTCCTGGGCGATCTTCTTCCTGGCCGGTGCGCTGCTGAGTCCCTGGGCCTGGTTCGCGGTCCTGTTCGCGCTGGCCTCGGCACTCGACCTGATTTCGCTGCAGACCGGCAGCATCGCGCAGTGGTGCATGTCGCCGGCCTACTGGGCCCTGGTGCCCGCCTACGGCGCGCTGTGGGGGGCGGGGCGCGTCTACGCCAGGCTGCACCGCGAGCACCTCTCCACCCTGTTGGCGCTGGGCGCCTGCCTGCTGGCGGGCGCGACTGTCGCCTACCTGTGCTCGGGCGGTGGCTTCTACTTCTTCTCCGGCCGCTATCCCGATGCCACGCTCGCCGGCTTCCTGCCGCGCATCGCCGAGTACCTGCCGCGGCACTTGGGCAACCTCGGTCTTTACGTGGGCGTCGCGGCGCTGGTGTACGCCGCGACCTCGCCAATCCGCGATCGCGTGGTGGCCGCGGCGCGGTCGTGAGCCAGGCCGGCGATGACGCGGCGCGCGACGAACGTCACCGCGTCCGCATGCGGCGCAAGAAGGAGGTCGTCGACGGCCGCATCGCGGCCGCCGATGGTGAGCGCGGCGTGTTGCTGGTGCTGACCGGAAACGGCAAGGGCAAGTCCTCGTCCGCCTTCGGCATGGTGGCGCGCGCGCTCGGCCACGGCATGAAGGTCGGCGTGGTGCAATTCATCAAGGGCCGTTTCTCCACCGGCGAAGAGGTGTTCTATCGGCGCTTCCCGGAACTGGACTACCACGTGATGGGCGAGGGCTATACCTGGGAGACCCAGGATCGCGCGCGCGATGTGCGCGCCGCCGAGGCGGCCTGGGACGTGGCGCGCGGCCTGCTGCGCGATGCGCGCTACCAGCTGGTGGTGCTCGACGAGCTGTGCATCGCGCTCAAGCATCGCTACCTCGAGGTCGGCCGCGTGGTGACCGACCTGCGCGCCCGTGCGCCCCTGCAGCACGTGGTGGCCACCGGCCGTGCCGCGCCGCCGGAGCTGCTCGAGGCGGCCGACACGGTGACCGAGATGCGGGTCGTCAAGCACGCCTTCCAGAACGGCATCCGCGCGCAGAAGGGGATCGAGCTGTGAGCATCGATGTGCGGCACTGTCGCGCGCTGATGGTGTCCGCGCCGGCTTCCGGCCAGGGCAAGACCACGGTGAGCGCGGCGCTCGCGCGGCGTGCGCGGCGGCAGGGCCTGAGCGTGCGCGTGTTCAAGACCGGGCCGGATTTCCTCGACCCGATGATGCTCGAGGTGGCGAGCGGCGCGCCGGTCCATCAGCTCGACCTGTGGATGGTCGGCGAGGCCCACTGCCGGCGCCTGCTGGCGGACGCGGCGCGCGATGCCGACCTGATCCTGGTCGAGGGCGTGATGGGCCTGTACGACGGCGATCCATCCAGCGCCGATCTCGCGCTGTGCTTCGGCCTGCCGGTGCTGGCGGTGATCGACGGCGCGGCGATGGCGCAGACCTTCGGCGCACTGGCGCTGGGCCTGTCGCAGTATCGCGAGGGACTGCGGATGCATGGTGTGGTCGCCAACCGGGTCGGCAGCCCGCGCCACGCGCAGATGCTCGCGCAGAGCCTGCGCGCGCCCCTGCACTGGCTCGGCCACCTGCCGCGCGACACACGGTTCGAGCTGCCCGAACGCCACCTGGGCCTGGTGCAGGCGGCGGAACTGGCCGACCTGGAGGCGCGCATCGACGCTGCCGCCGACGCGCTGGGCCAGGCCGTGGACTTCGACGCGATCCCGTCCTGCCTGTTCGATGCACCGCAGGCCACGGCGCCGCCGGCGCTGCTGCGCGGCCTGCGCATCGCGGTGGCGCGCGACGCCGCGCATTCCTTCCTCTACCCGGCCAACCTCGACACGCTGCGCGCGCTCGGCGCCGAACTGCTGTTCTTCTCGCCGCTGACGGATCGCGCGCTGCCGGCGGCCGACGCGCTGTGGCTGCCGGGCGGCTATCCCGAGCTGCACGCGCAGCGCCTGGCGGACAACCACGCGCTGCAGGCCTGCCTGCATGCGCACCATGCGGCGGGCCGGCCGCTGCTGGCCGAGTGCGGCGGCATGATGGGACTGTTCGAGACCCTCACCGATCGCCAGGGCCATTCGCATCGCATGAGCGGCCTGTTGCCGGGGTCCACCGCGATGCAGCCGCGGATGCAGGCGCTGGGCCTGCAGTCGGTGCAGACGCCGGACGGCGAGCTGCGCGGTCACAGCTTCCACTACTCGCGCTGCACCACGACGCTCGAGGCGCTGATGCGCGCGGGCAATCCCAACGGCGGACCCACGGCGGAGCCGGTCTATCGCGTCGGCCGTCTCACCGCGTCCTACGTGCATTTCTATTTCGCATCCAACCCGGTCGCCGCGGCGCGGCTGTTCCTGCCGTGAGTCCGCGCGCGACCGCCGCGGATGCGCGCGGCGCGAGGGCGCCGGCATGGTGACCGGCGCCTTGCTGCTGCCGCTGGCGCTGCTGCTCGACTGGGTGCTGGGCGAGCCGCGGCGCGCGCATCCGCTGGTCGGCTTCGGACGCCTGGTACGGCGGCTCGAACGCGGGCTGCACGCGGATACGCGCGCGCGCGGGCTGCTCGCGGTGGCGCTGCTGATCCTGCCGGCCGGCGCACTGGCGGCACTCGCGCTGCAGGGCTTGCCGCCGCTCGCGGCGAGCGTCCTCGACGTCGCGCTGCTGGTCTTCGCGCTCGGCCATCGCAGCCTGCACGATCACGCCTGGCCGATCGCCGCGGCGCTCGAAGCCGGTGACCAAACGCAGGCCCGCCAGCTCGCCGCGCGTATCGTCAGCCGCGACGCGTCCGCCCTGGAGCCGGCACCGGCGGCGGTCGAGTCGGTGCTGGAGAACGGCGCCGACGGCGTGTTCGGCACGCTGTTCTGGTTCCTGGTCGCCGGCGGCACCGGCGCCCTGGTCCACCGCCTCGCCAACACGCTCGATGCGATGTGGGGCTATCGCAGCGCCCGCTACGCGCGCTTCGGTTGGGCCGCCGCGCGCCTGGACGATGTCCTCAACTGGCCGGTGGCACGTCTCACCGCGCTCAGCTACGCCCTGCTCGGCGACACGCGGCGGGCGCTGCGCTGCTGGCGCGAACAGGCAGCGAACTGGGACAGCCCCAATGCCGGCCCGGTGATGGCGGCGGGCGCGGGTGCGCTGCGCCTGCACATCGGTGGACCGGCGCGTTACGACGGCGCCTGGCACGCGCGGCCGTGGCTCGGGCAGGGGCCCGCCGCATCGGCTGCCGACATCGGCCGAGCGCTTGCCCTGGTGCGCCGCGGCGCGCTGTTGTGGAGCGCGCTGGCGGCGCTGGGTGGCGGTGCGACCTGGATGTGCGCACATGCTTGAGCACGGTGGCGGGCGCATCGCGGCGAGCCGGCGCTGGGGCATCGCACCGGCGCACTTGCTGGACCTGTCGACCGGCATCAGCCCCTGGTCATGGCTGCAGGAAAGCGGCTTCGCGCCGTCTGCGCAGAGCTGGTCGCGACTGCCGGAGGACGATGACGACCTGGTGCCCGCCGCGCGTGCGTACTACGGCGTCGAGGCGCTGCCCCTGGCCGGCTCGCAGGCGGCGATCCAGTTGCTGCCGCGGCTGCGTGCATCGGCCCGCGTCGGCGTGCTGACCCCTGCCTACGCCGAGCACGCGCGCGGCTGGTCGCAGGCCGGCCACCACGTGCAAGACCTGCCGGCGCCGATGATCGACGCCGCCATCGGCGCACTCGACGTGCTGGTGCTGTGCAATCCGAACAATCCCGATGGCCGCCGCTTTGCGCGCGAAACCCTGCTGCGCTGGCATGCGCGGCTCGCGGCGCGTGGCGGCTGGCTGGTCGTCGACGAGGCCTTCATCGACGCCACGCCGGCCGCCAGCCTCGCCGCTGACAGCGCGCGGCCCGGTCTGATCGTGCTGCGCTCGCTCGGCAAGTTCTTCGGCCTGGCCGGTGCCAGGGTCGGCTTCGTGCTCTGCGAGGCCGGACTCCGACAGGCCCTGCGCGAGGCGGCCGGACCCTGGTGCCTGGGCGGGCCGGCGCGCGAGGTGGCCAGCACCGCGCTGCGCGACCGTGTCTGGCAGGCCCGTCAGCGCAGGCGACTGGCGGATGCGGGCGAGCGTCTCGCGGAGCTCCTCGCGCAGGCGGGTCTTGCGCCGGACGGCGGCTGCGCGCTGTTCCAGCATGTCAGCCTCGAGCAGGCGCCGATGCAGCACGAGGCGCTGGCGCGGCACGGCATCCTGGTGCGCCGCTTCGAGCACCCGCGGAGCCTGCGCTTCGGACTGCCGTGCGGGGAGGCGGACTGGCGGCGCCTCGCCGCCGTGCTGGCTGCGCAAGCCGGGCTGGCCGCATGAGTACGCCGGCCGCCAGCCGCAGCCTGATGGTGCAGGGCACCACCTCGGACGCCGGCAAGACCACGGTGGTCGCCGGCCTGTGCCGCGTACTGCACCGGCGCGGCGTGGCGGTGGCGCCGTTCAAGCCGCAGAACATGGCACTGAACTCGGCGGTGACGGCCGATGGCGGCGAGATCGGGCGGGCGCAGGCGCTGCAGGCGCAGGCCGCGGGTCTGGCGCCGACCACCGACATGAACCCGGTCCTGCTCAAGCCCAACAGCGACACCGGCGCGCAGGTGATCGTGCATGGCCGCGTGCTGCGCAATCTCGATGCGCGCGCCTACCACGACTACAAGCGCGTGGCGATGCAGGCGGTGCTGGCCTCGCACGCGCGCCTGGCGGCGCGCTACCGCGCGATCGTCGTCGAGGGCGCCGGCTCGCCAGCCGAGATCAACCTGCGCGCCAACGACATCGCCAACATGGGCTTCGCCGAGGCGGTGGACTGCCCGGTGATCCTGGTCGCCGACATCGATCGCGGTGGAGTGTTCGCGCACCTGGTCGGCACCCTGGAGCTGCTCGCCGACAGCGAGCGGGCGCGCGTGCGCGGCTTCGTCATCAACCGGTTCCGCGGGGATCTGGCGCTGCTCGAGCCCGGCCTGCGCTGGCTCGAGGCGCGCACCGGAAAGCCGGTGCTCGGCGTGCTGCCCTGGCTTCAGGACCTGCACCTCGACGCGGAGGATGCGATCCGCGCGCCGGTTGCGGACAAGCCGGATGCGGCGCTGCGCGTGGTGGTGCCGGTGCTGCCCCGCATCAGCAACCACACCGACTTCGACGCGCTGGCGCGCCATCCGCAGGTGGACCTGCGCTGGGTCGGTCCCGGCCGGGCGCCGCCGCCGGCCGACCTGGTGATCCTGCCAGGCTCGAAGTCGGTGCGCACGGATCTCGCGTTCCTGCGCGCGCAGGGCTGGGAGCCCTACCTGCGCAAACACCTGCGCTACGGCGGAAAGCTGCTCGGCATCTGCGGCGGCCTGCAGATGCTCGGCCGCAGCCTGCGCGATCCGCAGGGCGTCGAGGGCCCGGCCGGTGAAAGCGCCGGCCTCGGCTTGCTGGACCTGGACACCACGCTGCAGGCCGACAAGCAGCTGCGCAACGTCGAAGGCGTGCTGCTGCTCGGTGGGGGCGTGCCCCTGCGTGGCTACGAGATCCACGCCGGCGTCAGTCGTGGCCCCGCGCTGTCGCGGCCGTTCGCACGGCTGGGAGAACGCCACGACGGTGCGCAATCGGCAGACGGCCAGATCCTGGCCAGCTACCTGCACGGCCTGTTCGATACACCCGTGGCGCTGGGCGCGCTGCTGCACTGGGCCGGCCTGCGCGAAGCGACGTCGCTCGACGTCGGCGCCCAGCGCGAGACGGCGCTGGAACGGCTGGCCGATACGCTCGAGCGGCATCTCGACCTGCGGCGCGTGTTCGAACTGCTGGAGCTGGTTCCATGACACTCCCTGCAGGAGCGCGCGTGCTCGCGACCGGCGGCCTGGAATCGGAGGCGAACCCTCGGTCGCGAGCGAGTTCGCTCCCGCGGGATGGGGTCGGCGCTGGCGGAGCGCGGACATCCGGATGAACTCTGCGCCTCGCACCCTGATCCTCGGCGGCGTGCGCTCCGGCAAGAGCCGGCTGGCCGAGCGCCTGGCTGGCGCGAGCGGCCTCGAGGTCGTCTACATCGCCACGGCGACCGACCAGGGCGACGAGCAGATGCAGGCGCGCATCTCGGCGCATCGCGATCGGCGTCCGGCGTCCTGGTCCACGGTGGAAGCGCCGCTGCAGCTGGCCCGCGCGCTGGCCGCCCACGCGGCGGCGCAGCGCTGCCTGCTGGTCGATTGCCTGACGCTGTGGCTGAGCAACCTGCTGTGCGACGGCCGGCCCGGCCTGCTCGAAACGGAGCGCGCGGCGCTGCTGCGCGCGGTGGACGCGCTGCCCGGCCGCCTGATCCTGGTTGGCAACGAGACCGGGATGGGCGTGGTGCCGATGGGCGAGCTGAGCCGCCGCTTCGTCGACGAGGCGGGCACGCTGCACCAGCAGCTCGCCGAACGCTGCGAGCGCGTAGTCCTCACGGTGGCGGGTCTCGCGCACGACCTGAAAAAGGAGCGGTCGCCCTGAATACACCGGCGGAGCTGTCCTGGGTGCGGCGGCCGGCGGGGCGGCCCGACGCGGCTGCCGAGGTCGGCGCACGCGCGCACCAGGCCTGCCTGACCAAGCCGGCCGGCTCGCTCGGCCAGCTCGAGTCGCTGGCGATCCGCCTGGCCGGCCTGCAGTCGCGCGAGCGGCCTGGTGTCGCGCGCGTGCACATCACGATCTTCGCGGCCGATCACGGCGTGGCCGCTGCGGGCGTCTCCGCTTTCCCGCAGGCGGTCACCGCGCAGATGATCGACAACTTCGCCGCCGGCGGCGCCGCGATCAGCGTGCTGGCGCGCCAGCTCGGCGCCAGCCTGGAGGTGATCGACCTGGGAACGGTGACGCCGCGCCGCGCGCGGCCGGGCGTCCGCCGCAACCTGCTGGGTCGCGGGACCGCCGACATCGCGCGTGCGCCGGCAATGAGCCCGGCGCAGCTGGCCGCCGCGCTCGCCAGCGGTCGGGCGGCGCTGTACCGCGCGCAGCAGGCTGGCGCCGAGTTGTTCATCGGCGGCGAGATGGGCATCGGCAACACCACCGCGGCCAGTGCGCTGGCCTGCGCCCTGCTGCGCCTGCCCGCGCGGCAGATCGCCGGACCCGGCACCGGCATCGACGCGGCGCGGCTCGCGCATAAGATCGCGCTCATCGACGCCGCGCTGGCGCGGCACGCGGGTGAGGGTGTCGAGCCGCTGGAACTGCTGCGTGGCCTCGGTGGATTCGAGATCGCGGCCCTGGTCGGCGCGCTGATCGCGGCCGGCCAGCAGCGTCTGCCGGTGCTGGTCGACGGCTTCATCGTCGGCGTCGCGGCGCTGTGCGCGCGAGCGCTGTGTCCGGGCCTGTCGCCCTGGCTGATCCACGCGCATCGCTCCGCCGAGCCGGGCCATGCGCGCGTCCTCGAGGCGCTCGGCGCGCAGCCGCTGCTGGATCTCGGCATGCGCCTGGGAGAGGGCAGCGGCGCGGCGCTGGCGGTACCGATCCTGCGCCTGGCCTGCGCGCTGCACGCCGGCATGGCGACGTTCGAAAGCGCCGGCGTGGGAGGTGCGCCCTAGGGTGGGCAGAGCCTTGCCTTGCACATCCTGCGAAGCACGGGTCGATCTCTGCGTCGTGAGACGCGGGCGCTGCTGCGCTTAGGATCAGCGCTCCCAGACGGCACGGTCGATTTGCATGAACCCCACGAGAAACGGCGCCAGGGTGCCGGCGATGACGGCGGCAGCGGCCGGCATGCCGCTCCCGGGTCGGGCCTGAAGGCGGCGCCGATGCTCAGTCGCCAGGAGAGCCGCCTGCGCCGCGCCGCCGCGCGGCGCCAGAAGCTGCGCTGCCACTACTGCGCGGCGCAGATGTGGCTGACCGATGCCTCGCGTTTCCTGGTGCGCTTCGATCTGAGCGCGGAACAGGCGGCGCGCTTCCAGTGCACCGCCGAGCACCTCGTCGCGCGCCGCGACGGCGGCGCCAACACGAAATCCAATGTCGTCGCCGCCTGTCGCCACTGCAACGTCCAGCGCCACGACGGCGGAACGCCGCTGCCGGACGCCGTGAGCTACCGGGAACATGTCCGCCAGCGCATGGCGCAGCGTCACTGGCATCCGGAATGGGCCTGGGAGAAAGGTATCGTCAGGTAGCGTGGGCCCTGGATGCCCTTGGCGGTCACGCCGCAATCGCTGGCCTATTTCCTGGCCGATTATTTTTTTGCCGAGAGCGAAACCAAGTGGGGGCGATGCGCCCCGAGGATCGCGAGCAGGCGAGCCCGCTGCCTGGGCTCCGTCACGAGGCTCAGCAACAGCGAGGCGGTTCCATAGGCAGCCCGCAGCACGAACTCCTTATTGCCCAATTCCCCGTGGGCCCAGCGATCGGTGAGGCCCAGGAAGTTGGTCGTGAGCTGAAGATCGAACTCGCTCCGCGGAAGCTCTTCGGGAAACACCTTGAACGTGGCCATACCTTCGGTCGCCACATGCCAGAAATCGGCGGCCCGCGCCATGAGCGCCTGCCGATGCGATTTGTCGTCCACGCCGAGCAGGAACCGGTACAGCGGGCGATAAATGGCCGAATCGCTCGTGAAGGTCTTGGCCGCAAGCTCGGCCGAGCGCACGACCCGCTCGAACGGATCGTCCACGTCCAGCGCCCGGCGTCCGGCCTCGGCAACCCCGTCCAGCGAGCGATCCAGCAGCGCGAACAGGATGCGAGCCTTCGTCTTGAAGATGTTGTAGGGCGTCGTCGGGCTGACGCTGGCGACTTTCGCCAGGGCGAGCATCGTGAAATCGGTCGACCCCTCGGCACGGATCAAGTGCTCTGCGGCGTCCATCAGGATCTGCCGGCGCGCGGCGGCGAACGGCGCCTCCTTCCTCACTTCGAATCCCGTTGTCGTTCTCTCGTCCCATGGTAGGAACGCGGCATGAGCGCGTCCACACGGCGAGGGAATCCGCACGCGAGTCGCGCAGCGGTCTCGTCATCATTTGTAGTGGACGACACGAATTGTAGTGCGCTATAAAACAGCCACAGGCATTCGGAGTCAATCGCCAGACTGCGGCGTTCGGTGGCGCCCGGTTGCACGCGATCAGCTCCTTCCATACGGCCGTGTCGGTCCGGTCCTGGAAGAGGAGCGAGCATGTTCAAGGGGGAAGGCGTCGTGTATCAGAACGGCCATGTCGCGACGGACATCGACCAGTCCATCGACTCCTGGCTGAGGAATTCGGTGCAGGGCCGTCCTTCGTCGAGAAGGATCTGAAGCTGGACATCGAGTACCGGGGCAAGCCGGCTCCACTGCATATCGATCTGGCGCTCGACGTTTTCGCCGAGTTTCACGAGGACGCAGCGGAGATCCGTGGCATGTTCGAACGGATTGCGGCCGCGCAGAAGGGAGGGAACAAGTCCCGTCCGATCCGTCCCCTACAGGAAGTTCTCGGCTGAAGATCGATAGCGTCCCGAACCATCCGCCGAGACGCGTCTGCTTCAGGATGGCGTCGATGCCGGCGGCGACACGGAAGGGCACAAAGGAGGAGATAGATGAACACGAAAGCGAACAAGGAACTGGTGTCGGACTTCTTCAGCAACTTCGGCCGCAATGACGTCCCGCGTGCGGTTTCGATGATGACCGACGATTTCACGTGGTGGATCGTGGGCAAGCCGGAGCTGTTTCCCATTTGCGGCGAGAAATCGAAAGCCGAGATGACGCAGCTGCTGCACGGTCTGATGTCGGCGACCACGGAAGGTCTGAAGGTGGAGCCCGTAACGCTCACGGCCGAAGACGATCGTGTTGCGGTCGAAGCAGTGTCGTATGGAAAATTGAAGAACGGCAAGGTCTACAACAACGGCTATCACTTCCTCGTCCGCGTGCGCGACGGCAAGATCGCCGCGGTCCGCGAGTACCTGGACACCATGCACACCAACGACGTGCTGGGTGAGCTCATCGCGGCCGCGAAGGGGGCTTGATCCGGCGCCGACGGCGGTCGAGAGGGTCGCCATGACGAAAGCGAGCTGCTGTCGTAGATGCATTGGAGAGATGACATGACCCGAACCGTATTCCGCAATGCCAATGTTCTGGATGGGCTGGCCGCCCTGGGCAAAGCCGACGTGATCGTCGAGGCGGAGCGCATCACTGAAGTCTGCCAGCTACCCAATCCGACGCCTCTTCGCGACGACGACGTCGTCTACGACGTGCAGGGCAAGACGCTGATGCCCGGGATGGTGGCCGGACACGGCCATCTGTCCCTGCACGGCCTGAGCCTGACGAAGTTCATGGAAGTGGACATGATGTACCCAGGCCCATACATGGCAGTCGTCGCGGCCAGGAATGCGCAGAAGACGCTCGAAGCGGGCTTCACGACCTATGTCGGCGCCGGCGCAATCCACAACCTCGACGTGGTACTGAAGAACCTCATCGCTGACGGGGTCATCACCGGCCCGCGCATCGTGCCCTGCAGTCGCGACTTCGTGCCCACCGGACACGTCGTCGACTACAAGCCCGAGCACTGGAACGTGCAACGCACCGCCATCGGCGGCCTGGGCGCAGTCTGCGACGGGCCGGAAGAGTTCCGTAAGGAGATCCGCCTGGAAGCCAAGCGTGGCGCCCAGATGATCAAGCTCTATCCGGAAGGCGGCCACGGACTGCCCAACCGGACGGTGAAGCTGTCGTACGACGAGATCGCGGTAGCGGTGGAGACGGCAACGCTCTGCGGCCTGCGAGTACGTGCGCACGTCTACTCGAAGCCAACGATCAAGGCCTGTCTGAAAGCGGGCGTTTCCATCATCGATCACGGCGATCATCTCGACGAGGATCTCGCGGAGCTGTTCGTGCAGCACGGGACCTACGTGCTGCCGAGCCTGTACCTTGCCAAGAGCACCATCGGGATCTATCACTCGCAGACGGATTTCGACGGCTGGGTGGCGTACGCCCGCAAGTCGCTTCCGATGGGCGTGAAGGCCGGCGTGAAGTTCGTGACCGGCGACGACTTCGGGCTTCTCGAGACGCCGCACGGCGACAACGCGAAGGAGTTGGCGCTCTACGTGGAAGAACTGGGCCTGCCGGCTCTGGAGGTCATCAAGTGGGCCACCGTCAACGGTGCGGAGATGTCGCAGATCCCGGACATTGGCCGCATTGCGCCCGGCCTGCTCGCGGATCTCGTCATCGTGGACGGCGATCCGACCACCAACATCAACGTGCTCACCCAGCCGGAACGCCTGGTGATGGTCATGAAGAACGGCGTCGTAGCCAAGGGCACGCTCAAGCCGACGGGTCGCAGCGGGTAGTCGTTCTCCTGATTTACGTCTCGAAGCTGCACGTTGTTTGCGTTTGAACGTGGGACGGCAGACGGACCACTTCGATGAAGCAACGGACCCTGGGCGGTTGATTTGAGAAATATGCGCGCACGACCAGGTGGCGCGCTTTCTGGAGCAGATCGACCACGTGATGCCGTGGGCTTCGCTGTGCGAGGTGATCGAGCCGTGATACTTCAAGAGCAACGCTAGCGGCGGGCGGCCGCCGATGGCGTTGGAGCGGATGCTGCGGATCTGCTTTCTGCAGCAATGGTGCGATCTGTCGGACCCGGCGGCCGGGGAAGCCTTGTACGACTCGGCGGCGATGCGTGGCTTCGCTGGCATCGACCTGGGCCTTGCAGCACCGCCGGACGAAACCACGGTCTGCAAGGTCCGCCAGCCCAGACCCAGATAAACCAGGGAATCCCAAGGGTGTGCAAAGCGCGAAGCGC
>CAMLNE010000054.1 GCA_946481265.1 uncultured Panacagrimonas sp.
AGGTTGAGCTTGGCCAACTCGGCCTGGGCCTTCAGGCGCTCGTGCTCGCCACGGGCATTGGCGGAATCGAGCGTGACCAGCAGCGCACCCTTCTTGACCGTGGCGCCGGAGTCGAAGTGAATCGCCGTGACGATGCCGCCGGCCTCGCTGGTCACATCGGCGCCGTTGACCGCGACCATCGTGCCGATCGCTTCCAGGCGGTTGTCCCAGGTCATGGGCTCGATCCTGGCCGCGCTGATCGTCGCCGGCGGCACGGGCATGGAGTCGAAGTAGTCATTCATGGCCTTCCGGCCCATGTACTGCATGCCGAAGACGCCGCCGAACAGGACGCCGGCCAGCAGCAGCATGATGATCATTCGCTTGGTCATGATTTCACTCGTTTCGCCGTGCAGGGCCGGCATCCGTCAGCAGTTGGGATTCAGCGGGGTTCGAACAGCGCATCGGTGCGCGCCACCACGTCGATGGTCAGCGTGCCGGCCGCGGCATTGAGCAGCAGCGCCTGGGTCAGCAGGTCGTAGCGCGCAGCGTTGCGGTTGCGACGCGCCTCCACGACGCGCGACTTGGCGTCGAGCACGTCGGTGATGGTGCGTGTCCCGGCGTCGTAGCCGTGACCGGCGGCCGCCTCGGCCAGCACCGCCGAGTCGAGCGCGCGGCTGTATGCCTCGCTGCGCCGGCGCGCCGTTTCCACCGCGCGGAACAGCGAGCGCACCGTGCGCTCGGTCTCCAGCGAGGCCCGTTCGAGTTCGGCCTTGGCCTGACGCAGCCGCGCCTCGGCCTCGCGCACCCGGCTGGTGTTGTAGCCACCGGCATAGATCGGCAGGTTCAGCTCCAGTCCGATGCGCGCGTCGTCCTGGCGCTGACCCAGCGCGTACTCGCTGGAGTCGGTGCGACCGGCTTCCGCGACCAGGTCGAGGGTCGGCCAGGCGTCGGCGCGGCGACTCTCGAGGTCGGCGGTCGCCAGCTGTACGCGCAGCGCGGCGTCGCGCGTGGCCGTGCTCTTCTCGGCCGCGATGCGTAGCCAGCTGTCGATGTCGCTCGGCTCGAGCTGCGGAAACTCGACGGCTTCGCGCAGGCGCGGCAGCCGCGCGCGGTCGTAGCCGGTGACTTCCTCCAGCGCATCGCGCGCCTGTTCGACCGCGGCACGCGCCGAGACCAGCTGCGCCTGGGCGAGGTCGTCACGCGCCTGCGCCTCCTTCAGATCGGTCCCGGGAACCAGGCCGACCTCGTGGCGCTTGCGCGTGTCGTTGAGCGACTCGCGCACCGCGTTGGCCTCGCTCTGCGCCTGGTCGACCTCGTCCTCGACCAGCAGGGTATCGATATAGCGGGTGCTGACGCGCGACACGAAAGCGCGCTCCTGGTCGGCCAGGCCTTCGCGGGCCAGCGAATCGCGGGTGTCGGCACGATCGCCACGTGCCGACCAGTCGAGACGCAGCAGCGGCTGGCGGGCGCGCAGGTAGGCCGACCAGGACGGGTAGTTGTCCTTCTCGGAGCCGAACGCGAACTGCGAGTCGGAGTGGTTGTACGAGCCGTTGCCGACCAGTCCCAGGGTGGGCCGCAGGGTCGAGCGCTCCTGCTCGCCGGCTTCCGCCTCCGCGGCGTACGCCGCGCGGGCGGACTCCAGCGCCGGGTCGCGTTCGGCGGCCAGTCTCAGGGCCTCCCCTGGCGTCATCGCCAGAGCCTGCCCGAACCCGAGTGCCAGTCCGAGGGCGAGGAGGACGGGGCTAGCCATTTTCATTGCACACCTCGTTGAAGACATCACGGCGCACGCGTTCGATCAGCGTGCTCAGTTCGGTCGGGTCGGTCGGGTCGGACAGGGGCTTCCAGCGGAAGCCGTCGAGCAGGCCCTGCACATGCCGGCACATCAGCAGGTAGGGGTCATGGACCGAGAAGTCGGCCAGGATGCCCTCGGCATGGGCCAGGCTGTTGTAGCCGCCGCACAGCGCCCACACGCCGATCGCCATCTCCTGGGCGGTCTGCCCGCCCGGCGCCAGGTCGCCGGCGCGGCGCGCATCCTCGACGATGCCGGAGACGATTTCCACCAGCGGATCGTTGGCTTCGAGGAATTCCTCGCGGCGCTCCGCGGACGCGGCCTGCCACGCCACCTCGCACAGCGAGTACTGCGCCACACGGTAGTAGTCCGGGTAGCGGCGGACGAACACCATGTCGGCGACCGCGATGGCGAACATGCGGTCGCGCGCGGGGGCGCTCCAGGCCTCGGCGAGGCGGACCAGGGCGATGTAGTCGCGGAAGACCCGCGTGACCAAGGCCAGCAGCAGGTCTTCCTTCGAGGCGAAATGAAGGTAGAGGGTGCCGACGGCGTGTTCGCAGCGTTCCGCGATCCGCGCCATCTGCAGGTTGAGCAGCCCATCCCGCCGAATCAGCTCCAGGGCCGCATCGAGGATCAGTTCTTCACGCTCCGCCACTTCGCGCCGGCGGCGTTCACGGGTACCCATCGAGATGCGCGTGCTTTGAAACGGGCGCGCACTTTGAATCAGATTCACGAACGTCGCAACGCCGGACTCCCCGACGATGCGGTCACCTCGATGACGGCCGGCGCGGGCATCGGGTCGGTAGAGCGGAAGCGGACCGGGGTCGGGCGGCAGGGCCGGTCGACCGGCCTGAGCGGCCCGAGCAAGCGATCCGCCGGGCGTCGGCGTACGATCCGCGGCCGTCGTGGGACAGACCGGCCGAGGCCCCGTGGATCGGGGCTCCCGGCCGCACCGCAGGCTTGCACCCGAGGCCCTGGCTCACTATCCTGCGCGGCCTTCCGACGTTGCCGGTCGAGCCCCAAGCCCGCCGTCAACCGAACTATAACTACCCATTTGTTGAGGTTTCGATGAGCACGTTCATGGCGAAAGCCGAGAGCGTCAAGCGCGACTGGTTCGTGATTGATGCGGACGGCAAGGTTCTTGGCCGTCTGGCTACCGAAGTCGCCCGCCGCCTGCGCGGCAAGCACAAGCCCGAGTTCACCCCGCACTGCGATACCGGCGATTACATCGTCATCATCAACGCGGCCAAGGTGCACGCCACGGGCAACAAGCTCGACGGCAAGAACGGCAAGATCTACTGGCGCCACACCGAGTACCCGGGCGGCATCCGGCAGACCTCGCTGCAGGACATGATGGCCAAGCATCCGGAACGCGTCATCGAGAAGGCCGTGAAGGGCATGCTGCCGAAGGGCCCGCTGGGCTACGCGCAGTTCCGCAAGCTCAAGGTGTACGCCGGTGCCGAGCACCCGCACACCGCGCAGCAGCCGCAGCTCCTGAACATCTGAGATACCTGAACATGGCCATCACCCAGTCCACCCCCGCGAACTACGGTACCGGTCGCCGCAAGACCGCCGCCGCCCGCGTGTTCCTGAAGCCCGGCAAGGGCGACATCTCCATCAACAGCAAGACTGTCGAGGATTACTTCGGCCGCGAGACCTCGCGCATGCTGGTGCGGCAGCCGCTCGAGCTGGTCGACGGCCTGACCCGCTTCGACATCAAGATCACCGTCTCCGGCGGCGGCCCCTCGGGCCAGGCCGGCGCGATCCGCCACGGCATCACGCGTGCGCTGATCGAGTACGACGAGACCCTGCGCAAGACGCTGCGCGATGCAGGCCTGGTGACCCGCGATGCGCGTGAAGTCGAGCGCAAGAAGGTCGGTCTGCACAAGGCGCGTCGCGCTCCGCAGTACTCCAAGCGTTAAGATTTCGGCGAACCCTGCGACCGGATGGCTGGTCGCAGGATCCCGGAGCAGGTCGGCGGTTCCCGTTGGGAGATCGTCTAATGGTAGGACAACAGATTCTGACTCTGTTTATCTAGGTTCGAGTCCTAGTCTCCCAGCCACCACCGTCACTGCCCAAATCGAATCCGAAGCCCGGTTTCCCGCCAAGGGAAACCGGGCTTCGTCGTTTCCGGGTCTTGCTTGCCGGCCTGTTTGCGGACCTTTCGCAGCTCCCGGGCGGCTTCGCTAGCGGCGGCAGGGGTAGGCTTCGATCAGGGCTTGCAGCACCACGCTCGAGGCGGTCTTGGGCATGGCATCGGGATGGGCGCGCAGGTAGCGCAGCGCGACGTCGTTGAACTGTCCCAGGGTGGCATCGCCCGGCGAGCAGTAGCGAAGGCCGTCGAGCGCCGAATCGGCCACACCGGCGACGAAGCCGCGGCCAAACTGCGCCTCACGCTCGTCCTGCGCCTGCGGGTTGCCGTTCTTCAGGCGGTCGGACGCCTCCAGGGCGTCCTTCAGCATCTGGCCGGTGATGAAGTAGGCCTGCGCCGGGACCATCGTGGCCAGCCCCGCCAGCAGCAGCATTACGCGAATCCTCATGGTCTTTCTCCCGGGGAACGGCGCGTCCGGTTGGGCGTTCAGCCGATCCGGTAACGCCGCATCAGCTTGTAGAAGTCGGTCCGGTTGCGCCCCGCGATGCGCGCGGCGCGGCTGACATTGCCCTCGGCCAGCTTCAGCGTCTGGCGCAGGTAGTTCTGTACGAATTCGTCGCGCGCGTTGTCCAGCGAGGGCATGGAGGTCTCGTGTTCGCCGAGCGCACGACGTACCAGTGCGCTGCTGATCACGCGGCCCGGTGACAGCGCCATGGTCTGCTCGACGACGTTGAACAACTGCCGCACGTTGCCCGGCCAGGCCGCGGTCAGCAGCACCTCCATCGCCTCCGGCGAAAAGACGCGGCGTGGCACGCCGCACTCCGCCAGCTGCGTGAGCCGATGCGCAACCAGCAGGGGAATGTCCTCGCGCCGCTCGGCCAGACCCGGCAGGCGCAGCTGCACGACATTGAGCCGGTAGTAGAGATCCTCGCGGAAGCCCCCGTCGGCGATCATCGCCGGCAGGTCACGATGGGTGGCCGACACCACGCGCACATCGATCGGGATCGAGCGCAGCTCGCCCACCGGCCGCACCTCGCGCTCCTGCAGGACGCGCAGCAGCTTCGACTGCAGGCGCTCGGGCATGTCGCCGATCTCGTCGAGAAAGACCGTGCCGCCTTCGGCCGAGCGGAACAGGCCGGGGTGGTCGTAGTTGGCGCCGGTGAAGGCGCCGCGCCGATGGCCGAACAGCTCGGACTCGAGCAGCTCGGGCGGCACCGCGGCGCAGTTGATGGCGACCATCGGCCGCTTGCTGCGACCGCTCGCCTTGTGGATCGCGCCCGCGAGCAGTTCCTTGCCGCTGCCGCTGGGCCCGCAGATCAGCACGGCGGAATCGTGCGGGGCGATGCGCCGTGCATCGTGCAGCACGGCGCGGATCACCGGGCTGTGGGTGACGATGCCGTCGATGTCCGCGCCGTGTGGCTCGGCCTCGCGCGACTGGCGGACGTGCGTCTCGATGCAGGAGAGCAGTTCGGTGCCCACCGGCTTGGTCAGGAAGTCCACCGCGCCGGCCTGGGTGGCGCGGACCGCGTCGGGGATCTCGCCGTGGGCGGTGAGGATCGCCACCGGTACGCCCGGACTGCGCAGCTGGATGGCTTCGAGCAGCTCGATGCCGCCGATGCCGGGCATGCGCAGGTCGGTGATCACCATGTGCGGTTCGGCATCCGGAAGCCGTTCGCAGGCCTCCTCGCCACAGGACGCAGCGGTGACCTCGTAGCCGGCCGATTCCAGGCGCAGCGTGAGCACGCGGCGCAGGTTGTCGTCGTCGTCCACCACCAGGATGCGCCCGCGGCTCGGGGCTTCGGCTTCAGCGTCCATTTCCCATGGTCCTCTCGATCTCGATGATGCGGTCCAGGTGCGAACGCAGCTCCGCCGCCTCGGCCTGGCACCTGCCTGCCTGTTCGAGTTCGACGATGCGAACCCGCGTGAGCGCCTCCTCCTCGTCGCGCAGGCCGCGGTGGAGCAGGACCCGCAACGCCTCCTGCGAGGCCTCGGGCGTGGTCGATTCGGCGGTGTCCGGCAGGCTGCGCAACATCGCCGTGCGCCAGCCCGATTTCGCCTGGCGTGCACTGCGCAGCAGCGCGTCGCGCTGCGCCGGGCTCGCCTCCATGGCGCGCGCCCACCAGGCCAGCGCGCCGGACTCGAGCGCTGCGCCTTCGGACGTCGTGGACGTACCGGGCGCGGCCTGCGGGTCCCATTGCAGATGGGCGCAGGCGCTGCAGGCAAGGACGCTGCTAATGAGCATCGGTTTCAGGACTCGGCCAATGCAGGACGAAGCGCGCGCCGGGGTCCGCCTCCTGTACTTCAAGGATGCCTCCATGGGCTTTTACCGTTTCATTGACTATCGACAGCCCGATCCCGGTTCCACGCATCCCAGCCTCCTCGGGATCGGCACCGCGAACGAACGGTTGCAGGATGAGGTCGCGCTCGGCGGCGGGAACGCCGCGACCACGATCGCGTACCGACAGCAGGCAGCGGCCGTGCCGGCGGTCCAGGACGATGTCGATCGTGCTGCCGCGCGGCGTGTGCTTGACCGCATTGCTCAGCAGGTTGCCCAGCGACACCCGCAGGCTCCAGCGGTGACCCCAGAGGTGCGGGGTGCGCAGGTCCAGGTGGGTCTGCAGGCCGCGCTTGGCCAGGGTCAGGCGCTGCGAGGCCACCACTTCCTCGACCAGGATGCGGCCGTCGATCCAGCCCATCTCGACGTCGTGCTGCCCGCGGCGCCACTCGGCGTAGGCAAGCAGGTTGCGGATCTGCGCGTCGAGATCGAGTGCCGACTCGGCCAGGATGTGGGCCACTTCCGCCTGCCGCGAATTGAGCGTGCCGAACGAGCGTTCCAGCAGCAGGTCGGTGCCTTCGCGCAGGCTTGCCAGCGGTGTCTTCAACTCGTGCGAAACATGGCGCAGGAAGCGGTCCTTGTCCGCTTCCAGGTCGCGCAGGCGACGGCGCAGCCATTCGAGTTTCTCGCCGACGCGCGCCAGCTCGCGCGGGTACTCGATGGCGATCGGCGATCCGTAGTTGGCGGTACCCAGCGCAGTGATCGCCGCGCGCAGGTTGTGCAGCGGCCGCGCGATCAGGCGTGACAGGCCCAGGGTGAGCGCGGCGGTGAGCAGGATCACGATGATCACCGACAGCACGAGGACGTTGCGGACCAGCACCGAGCGCTCGTTGAGCGCGCGTACCTGTGCGTAGATCGCCGCGCGACCGCGATCGACCAGCTGCTCGGCTTCCTGCGCCAGCGAGCGGATCGAGCCGACACGTTGCGCGCCGTCGACGATCCCGAGATCGCGCTCGACCTCGTCCAGGCCACTGGACAATGCCTGCGCGTAGCTGCGCACCTCGGGCGGGAAGTCGTCCGCGGCAAAACGCCGGGCGGCCGTGCGCGCGCTGTCCAGGCGCTGGTCGATGATCTCGAGCAGGGCCGGATCCTTCAGCACGTAGTGCTGCAGCGCGACGCGCTCGAGATCCTCGAGCTCGGTGCGCAGGGTCGCGCCGTACATCTCGACCTTCTGTCCTTCGCCGACCAGCTGTTCGCCGCGTAGCAGCAGGCGATCGAGCGCCAGTCCCATGACGATCAGCATGGCCAGCAGCGGCGCCATCGCCAGGCCCTTGCTGGTCGCGACCAGGCCCACCATGGTCTTGGGCAGCATGCGCACCACCAGCGCACGCAGCGCGGCACGCAGGCTTGCCATGCGACCCGCGTGGCCGGGCGCGCCGGATTCGTCCCTTTGTGCGCCGCTCATCGGCACGAGGATGTCCGCCTCCGATGTCGTCTGCGTGATCGCCTCCGACGGATTCATCGGGGCGTTCATCCCTTGCCCGTCGCCGATCGACGACGCGACGCAACGGGCGGCCGTGCTGTCGCCGCGTGGCGACAGGTCAGCCGCGATGCACGGCCGTCGACGCGGATTCGCCGCGTGCGGGACCGAAGCGTGTCGCGTGCAGCAAGAACGGTGCGGGGCGCTGCCTGCGCGGCAGCCGGCTCGACGATGCGCGGCTGACGCTGAATGGAGACAACCCCACATCGCCACGAATCAATCACTTGAGGGCTCTCCCGTGAATACCTGTCGCCATTTGCAGACAGGTTTCTTCTGAATTGGAGAGCCAATGTCGTCCCGCGCGCCTGACCCGCAGATTAACCATGTGAATGCCCTCGATTTTGTGTCGATTGGCATCCCCTTTGCGCTATCGGCGCAGCAAGGCGGTGCGGGTCATCCCGAAGCGGGTGGCCAGCGACCAATGAACAACACGTCAGCGAGGGAAATCATGCGCATCAGCGTTTTTGGCTTGGGCTACGTCGGCGCCGTGTGCGCGGGATGTCTGTCGGAAGCGGGACACGAAGTCATCGGCGTGGACGTATCCGCGATCAAGGTGGATCTGACCAACCGCGGCAAGGCGCCGGTGGTCGAGCCCGGGCTCGAGGAGATCCTGCGCAAGCAGGTCGAACTCGGGCGTCTGCGCGCCACGTCGGACACCGCCGACGCCATCCGCAGTTCGGACCTCACGATGATCTGCGTCGGCACGCCGAGCCGGAAGAACGGCTCGCTGGATCTTCGCTACATCAAGAAGGTATGCCAGGCCATCGGTGCTGCGCTTGCCGACAAGGCCACCTACCACTCGGTGGTGGTACGCAGCACCGTGCTGCCGGGCACCGTGCGCAAGCACGTCATCCCGCTGCTCGAGGAAGCGTCAGGCAAGCGTGCCGGCGAGGACTTCGGTGTCGCCATCAACCCGGAATTCCTGCGCGAGAGCACCGCGATCAAGGATTACCTCGAACCGCCGATGACCGTCATCGGCGAGATGGACGCGCGCTCCGGCGAAGCGCTGGCCTCGCTGTTCGCCTCGTTCCCGGCGCCGCTGATCCGCCGCTCGATCGAAGTCGCGGAGATGGTCAAGTACTCGTGCAATGCCTGGCACGCGGTGAAGGTCACCTTCGCCAACGAGATCGGCTCGATCGCGAAGGCCGCCGGTGTCGATGGCCGCGCGGTGATGGAAATCGTCTGCGCCGACACCAAGCTGAACATCTCGCCGTACTACATGAAGCCGGGCTTTGCCTTCGGCGGCTCCTGCCTGCCCAAGGATCTGCGTGCGCTGGTGTATCGCGCCGGCCAGCTCGACGTCGACCCGCCGATGCTCGGTTCGGTCCTGCGCAGCAACCGGGAGCAGATCGGCAAGGCGGTGGAGCTGGTCACCTCCTTCGGCAAGCGCCGCATCGGCCTGCTCGGTCTGAGCTTCAAGTCCGAGACCGACGACCTGCGCGAGAGCCCGCTGGTGGAACTGGCCGAGACCCTGATCGGCAAGGGCTACGAGCTGAGCATCTTCGATCGCAACGTCGATTACGCGCGCGTGCACGGCGCCAACCGCGACTACATCAACGAGCGCATCCCGCACGTCTCCTCACTGCTCAATTCCGACCTCGAGCAGGTCATCGAGCACTCCGAGGTGATGATCGTGGGCAACCGCGACGCGCAGTTCGCCAAGGCGCTGGCGCGCGTCAACGGCAGCGTGCCGACGGTGGACCTGGTCGGCTTCATGAGCGGCGTGTCGCAGGGCCACACGCAAGGGATCTGCTGGTAGGCCGCGGACGACTCCCCCATGGGCAACGCGATCCGCGCATTCGCCACCGGCTCGGGCTGGCTGCTCTATCTCGGCGCGCTGGCCGTGCTGGCGCTGCTGCTGCCGGAATCGGCCTTCGACCCGCGCCACGCCCACTGGTGGGTGGCGCTGGGCACCATCGGCCTGTGGCGCTACTCGCTGGGGGCCGTCCACTTCGTGCGCGCGATGCTGTTCCTGCACCGGCGCTTCCCGCGGCTTCGGCGTGAGGCGGCCGAGCTCCAGGCGCGCGGTGTGCCGCCGGCGCCGATCTACCTGATGGTCACCAGCTTTCGCATCGATACCGCCACCTCGGCGGCGGTGTATCGCTCGGTGATCCAGGAGGCGATGGACTGGGAAGGACCGGCCACGGTGGTCGCCTCCATCGTCGAGATGGCCGACGAGCAGCTGGTGAAGATCCTGTGGGAGCGCTTTGCACCGCCGCCGCGCGTGCGCCTGCACATCGTGCGCATCCCGGGAACGGGCAAGCGCGACGCCCTGGCCCAGGGCTTCCGTGCAATCTCGCGCGACATGCCGGCGCCGGACGCGCTGGTGGCGGTGATCGACGGAGACACCGTGCTCGATCCGGGCGTGATCGCCCGGACCGCGCCGTATTTCCGCTCGCGGCCGCGCATGGGTGCGCTGACCACCAACGAGTTCTGCGCGGTGCAGGGCAGCTACTGGATGCGCGAATGGCACCGCCTGCGCTTCGCCCAGCGTCATCTCAACATGTGCTCGATGGCGCTGTCGCACCGCGTGCTGACCTTGACCGGCCGCATGTCGATGTTCCGTGCCTGCATCGTCACCGACCCCGAATTCATCCGCGATGTCGAGTACGACCATCTCGACCACTGGCGGCTGGGACGCTTCCGCTTCCTCACCGGCGACGACAAGTCGAGCTGGTACAGCCTGATGCGCCTGGGCTGGGACACCTGGTACGTGCCCGATGCCTCGATCACCACGGTCGAGCATCCGCCCGACCGCTCGTTCCTGCGTTCCAGCCGCCAGCTGATGTTCCGCTGGTACGGCAACTCGCTGCGCCAGAACCAGCGCGCGACGCGCCTGGGCTGGCGACGGCTGGGACCCTTCACCTGGTACGTGCTGATGGACCAGCGCATCTCCATGTGGACCAGCCTGCTCGGCATCTCGGTGGCGCTGTGGGGCAGCCTGCTGTACGGGCCGGCGATGCTGATGGGCTACGTGCTGTGGATCGGCTGCTCGCGCCTGCTGCTGACCCTGCTGCTGCTGGCCTCCGGGCACCGCATCGGCCCCGCCTACCCGGTGCTTCTCTACTACAACCAGGTGGTCGGCTCCCTGACCAAGATCCGGGTTTCCTTCCGCCTTGACCAGCAGTCCTGGACCCGCCAGGACACCCGCCTGACGCGCGAGATGGACGCCTGGCAGCTGCGGTTCAACCGCTGGTCGTCGCCGGCCCTGCTGGTGGCCAGCAGCAGCCTGTTCGCCGCCGTCGTCGTCAGCGTGATCTGACCCGATTCGACCCCGAGGATTTTCCGCATGAACAGCAGTAATGCCACCACCGCGCTGGTCCACGAGTCCGAGATCCAGCGCCAGCATGTGCGCGCCAAGGTTCCGGGCAACCTGGAGATCGATCTGCCCAAGGGCGTACAGCGCTTTCGCCTGAGCGACCTGTCCGCCGGTGGACTGTCCTTCGACGGCCGGGGCCACGTCTTCGCGCCCGGCGAGAAGCACTCCGCGCGCATCAACCTGCGGCTGGAAACCATCCTGGTGGCGGTGCCGGTGGTCTTCCAGGTGCGCTCGGTGGATGCCGCGACCGGGCGCATCGGCGTGCGTTTCGAGCAGCTCGATCCGACCGCGGTGTCGACCGTGCGCCGCGTGGTCAGCGCCTTCCTCGGCGGCGAGCTGATCGGCGCGGGCGAGCTGATGCACACGCTGTCGCGCAATAACTTCGGCCCGGCGCGCTCGCAGAAGCACGGCGCGGTGCAGCGACGCGGCCTGCTGTCGCGCTTCCGTGCGCTGGCACAGACCACGCTGATCCTGGTGCTCGGCGCCGGCGCGCTGATCTATACCGCGCAGCGGGTCAACGAAAAGCTGTTCGGCGCCAACTCGACGGCCGCCCGGGTCAGCGGGCCGCGCTTCCAGGTCGAGATGCCGCGCGATGGCGTCTTCCACAGCCTGATTCCGGCCGACGGCATCGTGAAGAAGGGCAGTCCGATCGGGTCCTTCGAGACCTCGATGTTCGGCCTGGTCAACACGCAGGCGCTGGAGGCGCAGCTGTCGCCCGAAGAGGTGAACCGGCTGCTCGGGCAGGACATCAAGGGCACCGTCACCAGCCCCTGCGACTGCCGGGTGCTGGCCACCTACGCGGTCGACGGCCAGTTCGTCGGCAAGGGCCAGCAGATCGCCGACCTGGCGCCGATCGAATTCGAACCCTACGTGGTCGCGCGCTTCGGCTACCGCGAGGCCGACCGCCTGCTGCCCGGCGCGCCGGTGACCCTGCGCATCAGCGGCGACCCGGTGCCGCGCCGCGCGCACGTGGCGCAGCTGCGCCACGACGGCGATCCCGACTCGCTGAGCCGCGACGTGGTGGTCATGGTCAAGCCGGAGGAGCCGCTGTCGATGGACCTGGTGAGCCGGCCGGCGCAGGTCAGTGCGGCGAGCCGCTCGTGGCTGTCGTCCGACTCCCTGGACCAGATGACGACCGCGCACGCCGATCCGGGCGCCGGCCTGGCCGCGGAGCCGCGTCCGTGAGATTGCGCCTGCGCGCATTGCCGTTGCTGCTGCTGGGCTGCGGCGCCCTGGCGCCGCCGCAGGCCTGGGCGCTGCCTGACCTGGCCCGTGGCATGGCGGCACTGGAGAGAGGCGAGCTGGCCGCGGCGGAAGCGGACCTGGTGCCGCTGGCCGAGCAGGGCTACGCCGAGGCGCAGGTGCGCCTGGCGCGGGTGTACGACGCCCAGGAGACGCCCGACGGGGCGGTCAAGGCGGCGCACTGGTATCGGATCGCCGCCGAGCAGGATCCGGCGCTGCGCCTGCAGCTGGCGCGCAGCCTGATGCGTACGGGCACCCCCGGCGCGCTGGCCGAGGCGCGCAAGTTGCTCGACGCGCTGGCCGCGGAGGACGAGCGCGCCGCGCTGCCCCTGCAGCTGCGCCTGTACCGCGAACTGCCGCAGCTGGTGGCGCCGCAGAAGGCCGCGTTGCTGGCCCAGAAGCTCGCGGCCAGCCCGCTGGTGGAGGAACGCGCCGAGGCGATGTCCTGGTACCGCGACAACCGCCTGGCCCATCCGGCCTACGAACAGGCGCTGGCCGCGATGTGCGACAAGGACCGCAAGGCGGTCGAGGCCTGCTACGCGGACCTGGCGCGGCATTTCCGCACGGTCGAGGACAGCGCCGCGCTCGGCGCACCGAAGTCACCGCGCGCTTCGAGCAGCAACAGGTCACGCCCGAGACGCTCGAGCGCGTCGCCCGCTACCTGTCTGCCGACGACCTGCCGGGCAAGGCCGACTACCGCACGGCGTACGCGCTGATGCTGAAGATCGAGGAACCGTCGCCCGAGGCGATTACGCGCAAGGCCCGCCTGCTGATTGCGCAGCCGAACCTGGATCCGTCGGCCAAGCCCGAGGAAATGCTCAAGCGTGCGCACGCGCAGGGCTCGGGGGAGGCGGCGATCCAGCTCGGCCGTCTCTACCTGGACGAATACAGTCCCCTGGCCAATCCGGTCGAGGCCAAGAAGCTGCTGAGCGAGGCGGCCCAGACCCTGCCGTCCGCGCATACCTGGCTGGGACGGCTGTACGAGCGCGGCTACTTCGGGCTGCCCGACCCGGACGCTGCGACGTCGCACTACCTGATCGCCGCACGTGCCGGCAATTCGAGCGCGGACATCGCGCTGGCGCGCATGTTCTGGGCCAATCGCGGAATCCGCCAGGACCCGGTGCAGGCCTATGCCTTCGCGCGCCTGGCCCAGCACGCGGAACACCCGGGCGCCCCCGAGTTCCTGGCCGAACTGGTGCCCGCCATGACCCCTGAGCAGGTCGCCGAAGGATTGCGCCTGGCCCAGGCCGAACTTGATGCACGCACCGCCGCGGCGGTGTCCCCCGACAACGGCGAATCCGCCGTCGCCACCGCCGAGGTCCACACCCCATGAGTCGATCATCGCGAGCCCTCGTGTTCTGTGCCGCGCTCGCTGCGGCGCCCATCGGCCGCGCCGCCGACCCGGTTCCGCCCGGCTGGCAGACCGACCTGCGCCTGGGCGTCGGCCTGATCGGCGAGGGGGAGCGCGACCTCGGCCTGGGCGACGACGAGGAGACCACCGAGGGCTTCGCCGACGTGCAGGGCACGGCGTACTGGAATTCCGGAAAGAACTGGGCGGCGCTGGTGCGCGCGCAGGGGTTCCTGCCCACCGGCGAGCTGGTCGTCACCGACGAGGACCAGCCGCGCCAGAGCAAGTCCTACGCTCGCCTGCGCGAGGCCTGGGTCGAATACAACGGCTTCACCAGCTATCCGGGCGAGGTGCTGCGCGTGGGCCTGCAGCGGCTGCGCGATCCCGACGGCCAGTGGTTCGACCAGAACATCGAATCGGTGCGCTGGATCTTCGATACCACGCTGCTGCAGGGACACATCGGCGCGGCCGAGTCCTTCCTGACCTGGCGCTCCGACGACTCCGATCCGCGCGCGAACCTGCGCGATCGCACCTACCTGTTCGGCGCCGTCGGCACGCAGTGGAGCGCCGGACATTTCATCGGCATGCGCGCCATCCATGCGCGCGATCACGCCGAGCCCGAGGAAGAATTCGCCTCCGGCGAGCGCGATCCCAAGTTCACCAAGCGCAAGCTGGGCTGGCTCGATGTCTACTTGCACAACGGCTACTACGAGACCCGGCGCACCCCGGGAGTGTCGTACTGGGCCGATGTCAGCACCGTGATCGGCAAGCGCGAGGACTTCACGCCGCCCACCGAGACCACGCCGGCGGTCGAGGAGGAATACGACGTGCGCGGCTGGGCCACCGACCTGGGCCTGCGCTGGCGTCTGCCCACCCAGTTCCCGCTGCAGGTGGGCGGCCACTACGCCTTCGGCTCCGGCAGCGACCAGGGCGACACCAAGCACCGCTACGAGCAGACCGGCCTGCACAGCAACCGCTCACGCTTTACCGGCACGCGCAGCCAGCTGTACCGCTACAACATGGCGCTGCAGGCCGACCTGACCAACCTGCATGTCGGCACGCTGTACCTGTCCATCCCGCAGGAGCGCTGGGACGCCAGCCTGGTCTACAGCAAGTTCGCGCGCCATCGCGCCGGCGACCCGGTGGTGCTCGACGGCGTCAGCGTGCAGCCCGAGCCCGGCCGCAAGGTGCTCGGCGAGGGCCTGGACCTGGCGGTCGCCTACTACTTCTCCAACCCGATCGGCCGTGGCCGCGCCAGCGTCACCGCGCCGCAGGAGGACGATGACCTGCGCTCGAACATCCGCCTGCGCGCCTCGGCCTTCGATCCGAACGTGGCCTTCCCGGACAACGCCGATCCGCAGTACATGATCCGCCTGGAGCTGACGCTATGGTTCTGAGCGTGCGCCTCGCAGGCTGGTTTCGTCGCGCCGCCTGGCTGTGCCTGCTGCCGGCCGGGCTGTGCCTGGCGGTCAGCGAACCGGCCGAGGACGCGGACGACGCGGCGGCGCTCGCGGCCATGCCCCACGTCGGCCAGTACATCGTGCGCGAGGCGCCGGTGGAGGGCCTGGCGCTGGCCGCGCCCAAGCTGCCGGACCTTGCGCCGTACACCGCCGCGGCGGTCGACGCGAAGATCAAGACCCGACCGGCCGGCCACGTCCGCTACCGGCGCCTGGTCGAGGCGGTGGAGCTCACCGAGTTCACCGGCAGCGACGGGCGCCTGATCGAATGGGCACGGCGGCAGTCGTCCAACCCGCGCGCGATCGTCATCTCCGGCGGCTACATGACGCCACGCGACCTGGCCAAGGCACTGCCGCCGGAGCACTTCGAGGAGACCGCCGAGGGCGTCTTCATCCTGCGCATGCCGTTGATCGTGGAGCAGGGCGCGACCCTGCACATCGATGCCAAGACACGCGAGTTCCGCATGTCGGAAGAGCGCGGCGCATTCCTGGTCAACGACGGCACGCTGTTCATCACGCAGAGCGCGCTGCTGGGCTGGCGCGAGCGCGACAAGGGTCCGGCCACGTTCAGGGACGGCAACCGCTTCC